>JBBRMO010000031.1:0-11587 GCA_038230815.1 Chthoniobacterales bacterium | reverse complement strand
TTCGCGGGCCCGGCCCAGATCGAATTGCGCCCGGGCCGTATACTTGCCGTAAGGGGCGGTGAGAATGATCATCGTGAAAATGTCCGCGGCCTGATCCATTCCCGATTTGACCGTAATTCCGAGGATCTTGGTCTTTTGTCCGGTCAGATACGTTTCTCCGATGCGGAACATCGCTTCGACGGCTTCCTCAAACCGCTCGCTCTTTGAATACTTTTCACAGAGGACTGCGTAACTTTCCGCCGCGAGCAGATACTTGTGAGTCTGCTCGAGAAGTTGCCCCAGCCGGTAACAGGCACCCGGCGCGAGCGTATCTCTCGGATGTTTCTTTACAATGAGACGGTAGTTTTTGATCGCGGCACCCAGATTCCCGCTTCGTTCCGCCGCTTGCGCTCGGTCAAACAGTTGCTGGGCGTTGCCGCTCATTTCATCTTCGCCGGGCGCTCTATACTTGGCTTTTTCGCTGGGCTTGAAAATGACAGAGGCCCTCAGCGGTGCCGCCAGGGCGGCACAAATCAGAAGCGAGACAAAAAGGATGCGAAAGGAGTATTTCATCGCGTTGCGCAGGGTAGTTAACTTAGCAGCCCAGTCAAGTTGGCGGCCCCAAATACCCCCACCCCCCGGCGGGACGCTGGCAAGGCTTCCCTCGCGGCGAGATCCGATTATTCTGCGAACGATTTGAATCTTTTTGCCCAACAAAAAATTCGTCTCGGCACCTGCGCCTGGAGCTTTGAGGAATGGCGCGGCACCTTTTATCCGGCCGACCTGCCCCCTTCCCGCTGGCTGGAATTCTATTCCCGCTATTTCCCGGCGGTGGAAATTGATTCCACCTTCTCCAAAACGCCGGCCGAACCGACCATCCGCCGCTGGACCGAGTCTACGCCAGCCTCCTTTCGTTTCGCCTGCAAATTGCCGCGCGAAATCACGCACGACCGCCTGCTTCGAGAATGTAAAGTGGAACTGGCGGCGTTTCTCCGCGCCCTGGAGCCGCTCGCGTCGAAGCTCCAGGTCATCCTGATTCAACTACCTCCATCGTTTGCTCCAAAACCGGGCCGTCCCCTGCTCCGCGCCTTCCTCGCCCAGTTGCCCCGCGATTTTCGTTTCGCCATTGAGTTTCGCCACGCCGGCTGGCATCGCCCCCAGCACATCAACCTCCTCGAAAAACACCGGGTTTGCTGGGTCTGAGCCGATACCAGCCCGCTGAACGAACGAAACCTCGCACCGTTCGAATTCCTGCCAACCACGACCGATTTCATCTATCTCCGTCTTCTTGGCGATTACTCCACGAAATACGATCCGGACGGCCAGCACCTTCACCGCTACGGCAAATTACTCTGGAAAAGGGAGGCCGCCCTGGAAAGCTGGGCCTTGAAGATCGAGCGGCCTCTGGGCGAAACCCGCAGTATCTGGAGCTTCGTGAATAATCACTTCGAAGGTTTCTCTCCCGAAACCTGTCAGCGCCTTGCCCACCGGCTCGGATTCGAGCTCCCTCTCCCCTCTCCCGCCGAAACCGCCTCCGCCGATCCCAGCCAGCTCGATTTGTTCACGGGCAAGGGACCTTCTCCTTCGTAATCGTGCTCGTGCTCTTGCTCTTGCTCTTGCTCTTGCTCTTGATCCTGATCTTCCCGGAGGACTGCTCCGCCCCCAGGATTAGGAGCAAGATCAGGATGATGAGCAGGAATTATTTAATCTCAGTCCCTCCAAAATAGCTCTGCAACTTTTCCGGAATCCGCACCGACCCATTCGCCTGTTGATACGTTTCGATCAGGGCTGCGAACAATCTCGGCAGCGCGAGCCCCGAGCCGTTCAACGTGTGGCAGAACCGGTTCTTCCCCTCCGCGTCCTTGAACCGCAGGTTCATCCGGCGTGCCTGGAAGTCCTCGAAATTCGAACAACTCGAAACTTCCAGATACGCCCCCTGGCCCGGCGACCAAACCTCGATGTCGTACGTTTTTGCGGGACCGAAACCGAGGTCGCCGGTGCATAACTCAATCACGCGATAATGGAGTCCGAGAATTTGCAACACCCGTTCCGCGTTCGCGGTCAGCGATTCGTGTTCGGCGTAAGATTCTTCCGGCAGAGTCAATTTGACCAATTCCACTTTGTCGAACTGATGCACCCGAATGAGCCCGCGCGTTTCCCGCCCGGCCGAACCGGCTTCCCGTCGGAAGCAGGGAGTATAAGCCACGAATTTTTTCGGAAGCTCGGCCGCTGCCAGGATTTCTTCCCGATGAAAATTCGTCACCGGCACTTCCGCGGTCGGCGCGAGGAATAGCTGCTGGTCTTCCGTCCCATACATGTCCTCCTCGAACTTCGGCAACTGGGTCGTGCCGACCATGCATTCGCGCCGCACGAGAAAAGGCGGGCTCATTTCGAGATAACCATGCTCGCGCGTATGCAGATCCAGCATGAACTGGATGAGTGCCCTCTCCAGTCGCGCCCCCGCGCCGATAAAACAGATAAATCCGCTCCCGCTCAACTTCGCGGCGCGCTCCGGATCGAACAGCTTCAGCTTCGTTCCGAGCGCAACATGATCGAGGGCGACTTCCAGCTCCGGCTTCTCTCCCCAGGTCCGAACGACTGGGTTGTCAGTCGCATCTTTCCCCACCGGCGCATCCGCGTGCGGCAGATTGGGAACTCCGAGCAGCAATTGCTTCTGCTCCTCATCCAAGTCCGTGGTTTGGTCGGTCAGTCGGGCAATTTCGTCCCCGATCTCGCGCACCCGCGCTTCGATTTCCTCCGTCGCCTCGCCTTTCGCGCGCTTCCCGCCAATCTCCTTGCTCAACCTTTTTCGATCGGCATTGCATTGCTGCAAAACCGTTTCCCCCTTGCGCCGCTCCGCATCCACCCGCAAGACCTCGTCAATCTTCGCCGCGTCATCGCCGCCGCGTGTGACCAGCCGGCTTCTGACAAAGTCGGGTTGTTCGCGAATGAGCCGGATATCGAGCATGCTCTGCTGTAGCCAAGCCCCTGCTGGCCGTCAACACGCCACGCGCTCTCCTCCTACTCCTGCTCCTGCTCCTGCTCCTGCTCCTGCTCTTGCTCTTGCTCTTGCTCTTGCTCTTGCTCTTGCTCTTGCTCTTGCTCGTGCTCGTGCTCGTGCTCGATCTTCGTTTCTGTCGAGCACCAGCACGAATAGAGGGCGATCCCCGGAAAGCAGATGACAATCTTCCTGCACGCCAGATATTCGACCCGTGGATAGATTCAATCTCCTGAGCGTGGCGCTCGGGCTCGCCTGTCTCGCCGGCATCGACCTTTACCTTACCGTTTTCGCTACCGGGCTCGCCATTCACTTCCACTGGATCGCGCTCGCCCCGCAATACCAGTCACTCGAAGTCCTCGGCCAGCCCTGGATCATCGCGATCGCTGGCATTCTCTACGGCTTGGAATTTTTTGCCGACAAAGTTCCATGGCTGGATTCAGCCTGGGACACGGTCCACACGATTATCCGGCCGATCGGCGGCGCGCTCCTCGCCATCCAGGTGCTCGGCCATCACTCGCCGATGATGGATGTTCTCATCGTCCTGCTCGGCGGCTCCGCCAGTCTCGTCACCCACACGGCCAAGGCTTCCACCCGCCTGGTCGCGAACAGTTCGCCGGAGCCGGCTTCAAACATTGGCCTGAGCGTGGCCGAAGACCTCACCGTTTTCGGCGGGCTCGCGCTCATCCACTACAATCCGGTCCTCGCGCTTTCCGTCTTCACGCTCGCCATCGCTGCGTTCCTTTACTTCGCGCCGAAGGTTTTCCGCTCGATGAAAGCGAAAATCTGGCTTGCGTTGAACAAGCTCAACGCGGCGGCGGACGTGCGGCGGCCCGCCACCTTGCCGATCTCCTTACCCGCGCGCCTCGCGCCAATTTTCAGCAAGCAAAATATTCTCGGCGAAACAATCGCCTGGGCAGTCCCATGTCTGAGCGGCCGCGGGCGGCGCATTCCAGCGAACCTGTTCGGTGCGCTCGTCGCGACCAATGAAGAGCCACACAAAATCGTCTTCGTGGCGCGCCGGAATTGGAAACCATTTTCCCAAGTCATCGATCTCGAAGGCTCGGCCGTGACCCGCGAGCCCCAGTTCCTTTCCGAGAACCTCGTCCTCGTTCCGAGCGAAGGCCGCGGCCCGAAGTATTCCTTCCTCTTTACTCGGTCTCGCGGCCCCCTCGTCGAGCAGATCGCGGAAGACCTGCGGGAGAAGCTGAGCAGACCCGCAGCGGTTGAGACTCGCGCACCGGAGCAGCTGATGCACGTCTAGTCTCTCATCTCCGGCCTGAGGGCAGGCCGGCTCCAATGCGCTTTTGGAGACGGCACGCCATCGTGCCGTTGGTTGCAGGACGAAGCTTTTTTTGTCGTAAGACACCGCTTCGTCCTCTACTCTTCCCTCCTCCCCAGAATGCACCTTGCCGGCCGTTATTCCGAGCTTCGCGCCTCTGACCGCGTCCACGAATGCGCCCTCTTTCCCGCGTTCCGGATCCCGGGCGAACTGGAATTGCAGGCCCGCTGGTTTGCCGGCGATTTTGGCTGCCGCTTCCTTTCGGTCACCGGCGACCAAATCGAGATCGTCCAGTTTGGCACCTGGAATCGCGAAGCTGGCCCCGATTTTTCCGATGCCGTCATCCGCCTTAACAACAACGAACCGATTCGCGGCACGATCGAGTTCGACCTGGCCGATCGCAGTTGGGAAACGCACGGTCATGCCACGAATCCCTCGTTCGACGACGCGGTCCTTCACGTTTTTGTCGAGCAAAGCGAGCGCGTTTTCTTCACCCGGACGAAATCGAACCGCAACGTGGCCCAGGTCCGAGTCGACCCCGCCGCGCTGCCCGATAAATTTTCAGCGAACGTTCCCCTCGCCCGGCCCGGCCGTTGCCAGGCGCCGCTCAAAGATCTGGAGCCGGAGCGGCTCGAGCGCATTCTCACCGCGGCATCGCAATTCCGGCTCCAGCGCAAGGCCGCGCGGATCAAGAATATCGTTGAAAATCATGGGCGCGATGCCGCGCTCTTCCAGGAGATCGCCGCGGCGCTCGGTTACAAACAGAACAAACTCGCTTTCACCCTTCTGGCGCAGCGGCTCCCGCTCGCGTCCCTCCGCAAAAATGAAGACCACGAAGCCATCCTTTTCGGCGTCGCCGGTTTTCTCGCCACCCCCGATCTCGCAACGTATCGCAACCAAACCCGCAGCTATCTGAGGAATCTTTGGGACCGCTGGTGGCCGCACCGCGACGACATGCAACGGCTCGTTTTGCCGGCTAAACTTTGGCGACTCAGCGGCGCCCGTCCCCTGAACCATCCGCAACGACGCCTCGGCGCGCTCGCCATTCTCCCGAAGCAATGGCCGGCGTTCCTGCGAGCGATTGCGCGAAAGGATGCGAAACGCGCGCACGATTTTTTCCTTGAGTTACGCCACCCGTTTTGGAGTTCTCATTACACGCTCACCTCCAAGATGGCGCCGAAGGAAATGGCGATCATCGGCGCTTCGCGCATCGCCGATATCCTGGCGAATGTCCTCCTCCCTTGTTTCCTCGCGGAAGGTTCGAACGTCTGGCCCGCCTACGAAAAATTACCCGCGCGCCTGACGAACCGCCGTCTGGAGACCGGGGCGACGCGGCTCTTCGGCGACGATCCGCGCCGGCCGCAGTTCACGAAAACCATCGCGCACCAGCAGGGTTTACTTCAGATTTACGAAGATTTTTGTTTGCAGGACAATTCCGATTGCGCCCAATGTCCCTTTCCCGAACAGATGCAAAAATGGAAATAATTCCCAACTGGAGGGACTGGCTCCGTTCCGTCCCAAAAATTTCTTTTGGTAGGGCGAGACTCCGTCGAGCCGAAACGATTCACGCCCGGCGCCGAACGGCTCGACAGAATCTCTCCCTGCCCAAGGAGTCTCTCCAGACACGCGTCCACGCGTTCACCCTTATCGAGCTTCTCGTCGTTATCGTCATCATCGCCATCCTGATGGGTCTCGCCTTCCCCGTCTTTCAAGGCATCCAAAACCAGGCCAAAAAAGTCCAGGCCAAGAACGATCTCATGCAAATTGTGACCGCCGTGAATGCGTTTTACACGGAATATGGAAAATATCCGACAACAGCTAACAGCGATGCTACCGCGACGTATGGTTCATCAAACCCAAACAACGCGCTATTCAATGAGCTTCGGGGAGTTGTATACGCTCTGAACACCCGTCAGATTGTTTTTCTGTCTCCCCCCGAAGCCAAAGATCCGGCTAATCCTCGTAACGGAATCGCCGGATTAACTTCTTCAAAGGTCGGGCAATATTTCGATCCGTGGGGCACTGCCTATTTCGTCTCTATCGATTGGGATTACGATAATCAGGTTTCGAATCCGTATACCGCCGACACCGGTGCCGGTGCTGCCCAAATTAGAACCGGCGTACTCGTATGGTCGTTAGGCAAAGATCAAAAAGGTGGTACCGCGAGCAAGACCTCCACCGATTCAAACGACGACATCATTTCCTGGCAATGAGTTTGCCGCTTGCAAATCGGCACTCGAAAATCGACAATCGGAAATTCTCCCGCGGGTGTAGTTCAATGGTAGAACGCCAGCTTCCCAAGCTGGACACGAGGGTTCGATTCCCTTCACCCGCTCTCTTAGAATGGTGAGCCGTATCTGGCAACGCTACGGGCTCTTTTTCGGGCTGCTGGCTCTCGCGCTTTTTAAACTCTGGGTCGTGCACACGGAGGAAATCTACGGGAGCTCCACGGAATACGATGCACTTTGGTACGTAGGCTCGGCTAAACACTGGTATTGGGGGGCGCCTTATAGTTGGACGGCGTTTGTTCGTCCTTGCGCCTACCCGTTGTTCATCGCGGTCGTCCACTTCTGCGGCATCCCCCTACGAATCGCCATCGAACTGGCCCAAATGGCCGGGTCCGCTGTCCTGATCGCAGCGCTGCGCAAGGCCAGCGTCCCGCGCGCGATCTGCCTGATCATTTTTGGGCTGATGATTCTGCATCCCGCATCGCTGCTCTACAACAACCACAGCATGAGCGATAGTTTCTACGCGGCGATTCTGCCGCTGGCCCTCGGCGGTTCGGTCCTCACACTGCTCACGAGGAAATTTCTCCATGCCGTATGGACCGGCGTGGCGTTCGCTGTTCTCTGGAATACACGCGAGGAAAGCTTTCTTATTCCCATCATCCTCGTGGTATTTTTCGCGCTCGCCTTGCTCCAGCCAGGGACCGCGCCGACCCGGAAGGCGCATTTCGTCTTCTGGCTTAAACGCATCGGCGCGCTGACCGCGGTGCTGTCCGTTCTCGTGCTCGCGGTTAATTCGGCGAACTATTTGACGTTCGGCAGTTTCGCGAAATCGGACATGAGCTCACCGGCCTTTGAAAAGGCGCTCAAGGCAATCGTTCGGATCAAGCCGGGCTCTTCGCGGCGTTACATCTCCGTCAACCAGGAGGCGTTGCGGATGGCTTATCAGGTCAGCCCAACTTTTGCTCAGCTCAGGCCGGAATTCGATGCGCCTCTCGCGAAGAACTGGACCAAACCCGCGTTCGATAAGCTCGGACTCCATGAATACGGACCATGGTTCACGTGGGCCTTCCGAAATATGACCGCGAATGCTGGCTATTATAAAGATCCCGCATCGACGAACGCTTTCTATCTCAAGGTCGCGGATGAAATAAACCAGGCTTGTGCCGCGGGCCAAATCCCGAGCCGATTTGTCCTCTCCGGTTTTCTCGACCCGGGAGCGGTCGCGCGCATCCGCTACCTGCCACGCTCCATCGCGCGGATCGCCAGGCTGTTCCTCTTTCGACACCAGAAAGTCACGGTCCGCGCCGATCCCGACCTCTTATCGTGGATGAGCGCGCTGTACCAGGAGATGGTTTTCCGTCAGCCGCAGCCCAGGATCGATGACTCGAATACTGTCGTGATTCCGAACACGATCTCGGCCAGACTCGCCGTGTCGGCGCAGAATTTTATCGGGTCATATTATGTTTATTTATTTATCGGAGTGGCCTGGGTCGGACTGGCCGCGTTTCTCCTCCTGCTCTGGTTCGTTCGACGATGGCACGGGAACGGTCCGCTAATTACGGTGCTCGTTCTTCTCGCCACCACGATTGCGACGCGGCTGGTTTTTTTCTCCTTCCACGACGCGACCTGGTGGAAGAGCGGTTATGAGCGCTACCTGTTTCCGGTGATGCCGCTCTCGGCAGGCTTCTTTGTCCTGCTGATCTATCAGGCATGGTTCGTATGTCGAAGGTCGCCTGTCCTCAGCGCTGAAAGCGGGCTCTCATAATAGCCCAGGGCATCGCCCGATGGATCCTGGTGGAATGATGGACAAGCGCAAAGCGCGATTCAAACGCAAATTCGACGTCGAGGCGACCCAACCGGGACCCGAATGAATCGCACCTTCAGCGCTCGCGGTTTGGCCACTCATTGAATCCTTGGGGCGTCGCCCCAAGGCTGTGATGAACGTTGCTCCTGTGGCGCTCGCAATTGCGCAAGAGTCCCAGCGGGCAACGACAGAAATCTCGCTCTTTCGCGCACCGTTTTCTGCACTACGTGATTCGCTATCGACGCGGGTCGCTCGCTCTCTAGCATTCTGCCGAGATGATGGCACCGAAGATCCTGGTCGCAGATTCCATTTCCCAGCGGGGGATTGAAGAGATGGCTCGCGAGGGCGGGCTCGAGGTTTCGACGCAGACCGGATTAAGCGAAGCGGCGCTGGTGGAAATAATCCCGGAGTTCAGCGGGATCGTTGTGCGCAGCCAGACGAAGGTGACCGCGGCCGTCGTGAACGCGGGCACGCATTTGCGCGTGATAGGGCGCGCCGGGGTCGGGGTCGACAACGTCGATGTGGAGGCGGCGACCAGGCGGGGGGTGATCGTGATGAACGCGCCGGGCGGCAACACTATCTCCACGGCGGAACATGCTTTCTCGCTGCTGCTTTGCGCGGCGCGAAAAATTCCACAGGCCGACGCGCTGTTACGCGGCGGGAAATGGGACCGGAAAAATCTCGAAGGGGTCGAGCTCTTCAACAAGACACTCGGCGTTATCGGTATGGGAAGAATCGGGAGCGAACTGAGCCGCCGCGCCATCGCGTTCGGGATGCGCGTCATGGCGTTCGATCCTTATCTGTCGGCGACGCGGGCGCGGACGCTGCAAGTCGAGCTGGTGGACGAACTGGATGATCTCCTGGCCGGCGCCGATTTTATCACGTTGCACACGCCCCTGACCGCGCAAACCAATCATTTGCTCGACGCCGCGCGACTCGCGAAAACGAAACGCGGGGTGCGGGTAATCAATTGCGCTCGCGGCGGCTTGATCGACGAAGCTGCGCTCGCCGATGCCCTGCGTTCCGGTCAGGTCGCCGCCGCCGCGCTCGATGTTTTCGAAACCGAGCCGTTACCCGGCGATTCACCGTTGCGTGCAGTGCCGAATCTGGTGCTCACTCCTCATCTCGGCGCTTCTACCGCGGAGGCGCAGGAAAGTGTCGGGATCGAGATCGCGCAATCCATTCGCGCGGCGCTCCTCGAGGGAACGATTCGCAACGCGGTCAACCTGCCAAACCTGGATGCCAAGACGCTCGCGGTCGTCGGCCCGCATCTGCGTTTCGGCGAACAACTCGCGCGCTTCCTGTTCCAGCTGGCGCCGAGACGGGTAGAAAGTTTGAACATCAACTACAGCGGGAAAGTGAACGAGGTCGATACCACCGCCATCACCCGTTCGGTCCTGAAAGGATTCCTTCAAGGCGCCGGCGGAAGCGAGATCAACGAAGTGAATGCACCGGCCTTCGCCGAAAGTCTCGGCCTAAAAATTACCGAGACTCGTTTGAGCGCCGCCGGCGATTATACGGATCTCCTCGAACTTTCCGCTGTAGCCGAAGGCAAAACCGTCTCGGTGGCCGGCGCGTTTTTCGGCGCGACGCCGCGGATTGTGAACGTCAACAGCCGTCCCGTCGAAGCCCGTCCGCACGGGGTCGTTCTCGTGCTGGAAAACACGGATCGTCCCGGCATCGTCGGCCGGATCGGAACGCTCCTGGGCGAGCACGGAGTCAACATCGCCACCATGTCGTTGAGCCGAAACCAGGCGGGAGGCACGGCCTTGACCGTTCTCAATCTCGACACTGCACCGGACCAGCCGTTGCTGGAAAAGATCCGCGCGAGCGAAGACATCAAATCGGCCCAGGTGATCGAGTTGTAGGTGGATCGTGCGCTCCACCGCGCGATGCTTGAAGGTGAATCGTGCGCTCCGCCGCGCGATGCTTGAAGGTGGATCGTGCGCTCCGCCGCGCGATGCTCAAAGGTGGATCGTGCGCTCCGCCGCGCGATGCTTGAAGGTGGATCGTGCGCTCCGCCGCGCGATGCTTAACCCTCCCGGCATTTCATCGCATCGAGCGATCCCGCAAGCGCGGAACTCGATCCACCTGAATGCACAATTGACCGGAGGCCGCCGGCTCGGCAAACTCTCCCCATGGACTTCAGCGCTCACTCAATTATTTGGGTCTTACTCGCCGGACTCGTCATCGGCGCTATCGCCAAGCTGTTGATGCCCGGGCGGAATCCAGGCGGTTGCATCATCACAATACTCTTGGGGATCGCGGGCGCGTTTGTCGGGACGTGGCTCGGCCGCATGTTTACGGGGAATGAGAACTACACGGCCCACTGGATCATGTCGATCGCGGGCGCGATGCTGCTCCTGATTCTCTATAAATTGATCGCGGGACGACGCAGTTAGAGCGGCGCTCTCTCAATTGTCGGGCGTCTGTCTCAGACGCCGTCCGCTCCACGGCGTTTCACAGGAACGCCCTGCAAATTTGAAAAGACGGAGCGCGCATCCGCAACCCGTCATCCCGAGCGCCGTCGAGGGATCCCGAATTGTTCCCCTGACGCTTCCCCACGGGTCCTCGTCGTCTAAGGCGGCCTCGGGTTGACACATGAAGCCGGTGCCTCTCTGTGCCACAATGCGCTCACATGCCCCGCCCCAGCAGACTCGCTATCCTCTCGGCCTTCGCCGCCGTTTACCTGATCTGGGGCTCGACCTACCTCGCAATCCGCTTCGCCATCGACACCATTCCGCCCCTGCTCATGGCGGGCACGCGATTTCTTCTCGCCGGATTCTTCCTCTTTGCGATCGCACGATGGCAGGGCGCGCCCAAAGGATCACTCGCGAATTGGCGCACGGCTCTGATTATCGGCGCCTGCCTGTTGCTCGGCGGCAATGGTGGAGTGACCCTCGCGGAGCAGTACGTTTCTTCGGGTCTCGCCTCGGTGATCGTGGCGACCGTTCCGATTTACATCGCGCTTTTTGCCTGGTGGAGCGGAATCGCGCCCAGGCCGACGCCGATCATCTGGGTCGGACTGGCCGGGGGCTTTGCCGGAGTGGCGATTCTCCTCGGGCCGGCGTTGCGTTTTTCGCCGGGCGACACCGGCCATCCGGGGATCGGCATGCTGATTCTGCTTTGCTCCTCTTTCGTTTGGTCGGTCGGCTCGATTTACTCGCGTAAAGCCAAAAGCGTATCACCGCCCCTCCAGCTCGCGGGCCAGCAGATGATCTGCGGCGGCGCGCTCCTCACTCTCTCCGGATTAGTCATGGGCGAGCATCACCGATTCGACGCCAGCCGCATCAGTC
>JBBRMO010000030.1:0-11636 GCA_038230815.1 Chthoniobacterales bacterium | reverse complement strand
GGTCACATGATGGCGGGACGGATCGAGGGTGATCTGTCCGATTGATAATTTTTTCTCGTCGCCCGCTTCCCCTTTTCCCCGCCGGAGAATGGCATTCACCCGAAGGACGAGTTCGCGAGGGCTGAATGGCTTGGTGACGTAATCGTCGGCGCCGAACTCCAATCCGATAATGCGGTCAATTTCCTCCGCCTTCGCGGTCAACATGAGGATGGGAATCTGCCGGGTGGCGATGTCGGTCTTGAGCACCTTGCAGATTTCCAGCCCGGGCATCTTCGGGAGGAGCAGATCGAGAATGATCAACCCCGGGGATTCTTCCCTCGCCTTGCGGAGGCCAACGGCTCCATCCGTCGCCGTGCTCAAGCTAAAGCCGGCCTTGCGCAGATGAAGCGTAAGCAGATCGATCACGTCCTGTTCGTCCTCGATGATTAGAATTCGCGGGCTCGACATGGCGACAAGTTTTGGGAGAGCGAGCTTTGCAGACCAACCGCCCGCTTGTCAAAGAACGTCACGATGTCGGGACGGAAACTTGCTCGATCGGGCTCATTCGTGGAAGCGCGACGGGCCCAACGAAGGTTGTGCATTGGAAGCAAGGCTCGAATAGAATATCAGACCTATGCAGCATCGGCTTTTTGTCTGTGTCCTCGTGATCGGCCTTCGTCCGTTTGTCGTCGGGGCGGAAACACCGTCTCCAACCGCGAGCGGGATCGAGGGCGTCATTTCGGTCTCGCCAAGTCATGGTGGCCCGGCAAGGGAAGGCGTTCCCAATACGGCCCCCGCCGGAAACGTTGCCTTCGGAGTGATGAAAGGAGAAGAAAGGGTAACCTCCTTTTCCACGGATGCGGGGGGCGGGTTTCGAATTTTATTGCCGCCCGGCCACTACGTCGTGCTCAGGCCGGACGCTGGCCGGATTGGCCATTGGCATTTCGAAACAGACGTCGCGGAGGGGAAAATAACGAAGGTTCAGTGGACGGGTGACAGCGGCATGCGCTGAAGTGAGCCCTACTCAACGGTCACGCTCTTTGCGAGATTGCGTGGCTTGTCGACGTCGCGACCAAGCTCGACCGCAAGATGATAGGCGAGGAGCTGGAGCGGAATCACGGTCAGGATGGGGCTGACATAATCGGGCACCGCCGGGATCGTAACGATGTCGTCGGCAATTTTGGCCAGGCGATCGGCACCGGTTCCGGAGGTGATAGCTATGACCGGGCCTTTTCGCGCCCGGACCTGCTCGATGTTATTCAGGTTTTTGGAAAAGACGGCGTCGTCCGGGGTGATAAAGACCGAGGGCAGATCCGGCCGGACGAGGGCAATGATGCCGTGCTTCAACTCGGCGCTGGGATGGCCTTCGGCGAAAAGATAGGTGATCTCTTTCATCTTCAGCGCCGCCTCGAGCGCGATGGGGAAATTAAACTGGCGGCCGAAAAAGAGCATTCCGGGGACCGAGGCGTATCTCCGGGCGATCGCTTTCATCTGATCGCTCAGTTTCAAGACTTGTTCGATCTGATCCGGGAGAGCTTCGAGCGCATCGATGATCCGCGTTCCTTCGGAAGTGGAGAGATGCCGCATCCGGCCGAGGAGCAGGCCGATCGCAGTCAGGATCGCGACCTGCGAGGTGAATGATTTCGTGGCCGCGACGCCGATCTCCGGGCCGGCGTGCATGTAAACGCCGCCGTCGCTTTCCCGGGCGATGGTGCTGGCGACATTGTTGCAAATCCCGAGGGTGCGATATCCCTTGCGCCGGCTCTCGCGGACGGCACCGAGGGTGTCGGCGGTCTCGCCGCTCTGGCTGATGGCGAAGACAAGGGTGTCGCGCGTCATCGGCGTATTGCGATGGCGGAATTCGCTCGCGAATTCCACCTCCGTCGGGATCTGAGCGAGCTGTTCGATCAGATATTCGCCGATCATGGCGGCGTGGAGCGCTGTCCCGCACCCGGTCAAAACGACGCGGCCGACATCGCGCAACTGCGCCGGGGTCATGTTCAGGCCGCCGAGTTTGGCGGTGCATTCCTCGTGGCTGAGCCGGCCCCGCATGGCGTCGCGGACAGAGCCCGCTTGCTCAAAGATTTCCTTGAGCATGTAATGCGGGTAATCGCCCTTCTTGATGTCGGCGTCAGTGAACTCGACTTTGCTCACTTGATAATTGCCTCCTTCGCCGGCGACCGAGCTGATCTCGAACTTATCGCGCTCAACCGCGACGACATCGAAGTCGTTCAGGTAAACTGCGTCGCGGGTGTAGGCGACGATCGCGCTCACGTCGCTGGCGAGAAAATTCTCATCCTTGCCGACGCCGAGAACGAGAGGGCTCCCCCGCCGCGCGCCGACGATAAAATCCGGAATATCCTGGTGGACGAGCGCGATGCCGTAGGTCCCGATGACCTGGCGTAACGCGGTGCGGACCGCTTCCACCAGCTTGCCTTTTTTGTTGAGGCTGGGGTCGGCGACGCCTTCGGTTGAGTTCCCGTTAACCTTTCGGCCAGGGTCAGCGACCCCGGCTACAGACTCTTCATAAATCTTTCCGATCAGATGGGCGAGAACTTCGGTGTCCGTGTCGGAAGAAAAGTTTCGATCACCGTCGCGAATCAGCTGATCTTTCAGCGCCTGATAGTTTTCGATGACGCCGTTGTGGACGAGAGCGAGACGGCCCGTCGCGTCGAAGTGAGGATGCGCGTTTTGGTCGGTCGGTTTGCCATGGGTGGCCCAGCGCGTGTGACTTATCCCAAATGTCCCGGTCGGCGGGCGCTCTGCCATCAACTTTCCGAGCTCGGCGACCCGTCCCGCGCATTTGCGGGTTTCGACTTTATCGCCATCGACAATCGCGACCCCGGCCGAGTCGTAGCCGCGATATTCCAGCCGGCGAAGACCATCCAGAAGGATGGGCGCCGCTTCGGATCGCCCGACATAGCCGACAATGCCGCACATGACAGGGGGGATCGTGACATTAAGGGGAGGGGGGCGCAACCGGACGAGACGTCGTGGTCATGGATTACAGGCATTTTGCCGGAGCGCCGGCGGAGATGTTGTCCAGCGGTCGATTTTTCAGCCGGCTAAAAGACCGCTGGGCCTAACGGAGTGAACGTCCGTGTTCCGGATTTCGTAGCAAAAAGGTTGATGGCTGCCGGGGCGTTCTGCATTAATTGAGTCCTTGAAATGAAAAGCAGAGATTCAGCGGCGACGGCAGGTTCTCCGCCGGCCCTTCCGCCCGGGACAACGGAACGGACGCTTGCGGTCATCATGGGAGGCGGAGCCGGGACCCGTTTGTTCCCGCTGACCAAGGACCGGGCGAAGCCGGCGGTTCCGTTAGGCGGGAAATATCGTCTGGTGGATATCCCGATCAGCAATTGTCTCAACTCCGGGCTGCGCTCGATTTATGTGCTGACGCAGTTCAACAGCATGTCGCTTCATCGCCACATCCAAGCGAGCTACAAGTTCGACAATTTTTCGCGCAGCTTTGTGGACATCCTCGCGGCGCAGCAAACCCCCGAAGGATCGCAATGGTACCAAGGCACGGCCGACGCCGTTCGGCAAAACATGCGTTATTTCCTCGAGCGTCCATTCGATTATTACATTATCCTGAGCGGCGATCAGCTTTACCGGATGGATTTTCGGGCGCTGCTGCACCAGCACATCCGCTCCGGCGCCGATATCACGCTCGCCATTAAGCCGGTCGAGCGGGGGCTGGTCGCTGATTTCGGGATCATGCAGAGCGATGCGAATCGTCGGGTGACGAAGTTCGTTGAGAAACCGACGGACCCAGGCGTTTTGACTGAATTCCGGATGGGCCCGGAACTCCTGGCCTCGGTCGGGTCGGGGCCCGAGGAGGAATTATATCAGGCCTCGATGGGCATTTACGTTTTTAATCGCGATGTGCTCGTGGACTGCCTGGACAACGACCTGGTGGATTTTGGCAAACACATCATCCCCCAGTCGATCGAGCAACGGCAGGTGAGCGGTTATATTTTCAACGGGTACTGGGAAGACATCGGAACGATTCGCGCCTTTTACGAAGCAAACCTCGACCTGACAGACCTGCTCCCGCAATATAGTTTCTTCGAGGCGGCGGCACCGATCTACACCCACCCGCGTTTCCTGCCCGGCAGCAAGATCAACGGCGCAACCCTGCGTCAGGCGATCATCGCGGACGGCTGTATTATTTCGGACGCCCACATCGAGCGGTCGGTGATCGGCGTCCGCAGCACGATCGAAAGCGGTGCGACGATCCGGAACAGCATTGTGATGGGAGCCGATTACTACGAAACCGATCCGCCGGGCGAACGGGACCGGATCCCGCCCATCGGGATTGGGCGCAATTGCGTCATCGACCGGGCGATCATCGACAAGAACGCTCGGATCGCTGACGGGGTCGTAATTACCCCGGAAGGAAAACCGGCGGATCTGGACGCGGGAAATTATTTTATCCGCGACGGCATCGTGGTGGTGCCGAAAAACGCCGTGATCCCGGCCGGGTTTTGGATCTAGTTCAGGAGCCCGTTACCGGCGCTGTTGATTGAGTTCGGCTCCCTGGCCTTCCCGTTCCCACTGCTGTTGTTCATTCCAGGGGAGGGCCGTTTCGCGTTTGGCGGTGGGGTCGCTAATGAGCGGTCCGGGATCTTTCGTGGCGCACGAGACCAGATTGGCGGCGCAGCAGCAAACAAGCAGTGCCAGGCCAACGCTCCTCCATTGAATTGGCTTACGAATTGTTACCAGCATAGACGACGGTATCTCCAGGTTGCACCTGGACCCCTCGGGCCAGGGTGCTCGTAATGATATCGCCGATGGCGGTGGCCGGTTCAACCGACGAAATGCGAATCTTGCCTATGAAAGAGCCGCCCCGCAGAACCAGCATTTCGCTGTTGGCCTCGACCCCCTGGCGGGCGCCCAGACTCAGAACGACAAAATTGTAAGCCGGGTTCACGGCGAGGACCGTGCCGCGGATGCCGGGATTATTTCCGCCGGGGGCGGGCCGGTGTTTTTTCTCCGTTTCGAGCTGGGTCGTTTTCTCCTGCGTGACTTTCATTTTGTCGGAAAGGAGAATTTTTTCACGTTCCGCGGCGTCCAGTTGCTTTTTCGCGTCTTCCAACTGGGCCTGGAGCTCGGTGGTGGAGCTCGAGGGAGAAGCCCCAACCGCCGGCTTCGTTACCGTCGCGGGGTCGATCCGTTTGCGCAGCTCCACGATCTCCGTTTCGTTCGCGCGCAGCTTCGTCTGCAGGTCATTTTTTTCCGCCTGCACTTTCACCAACTCGGCTTCAGTACTCGCGACTTTGTTTTGGGTGTCGCCGAATTTTGCATTCGCGGCCGCCACGGCCGCTTCCCGGTCCTTGAGTTGTTTCTCGCGCGAGGTCCGATGCTGTTCCGCCGTTTGCCGGGCCGTTTCACTTTGCACGACCTCCGTGCGCAAACCGCGAGTCTTTTGCAGATTGAGGAGGGCGACGACCGCGGAGAGAGCGAGCAAGGTTACCGAAACGAGAATCAGTTGCCGGGATGTGATCGCGAAACGTGGAAGAGAAAACGCGCTGATGGACCGGATCGTATTAAATCCGGCGTTCATGGCAACCTCATTCAGGATTTCGCGTTGCGCCCCCCTTACTTCCGCCCTATAGAACGCGAATATGGGCCAGCAACATCGGGTGAGAGTGAAGCGGCGTCGGCGCGCGGCTTATTTGGATCGAAAGAAAGCGGCGGCGAAAACTGCACCGGTCCGGCGGGAAGCGCCGAAGCCGTCGAAGGCGAAAGCAAAGAAGCCGGCGGCGGCGGCTTCGAGCGAAGCGTAGCGCTTTGGGACCACCCTTCGGTCTGGCACGCCGGCCGTTCCCAGAGTAGTGCGCGCTGAGTACCTTATCGTTGACGGACACAGCGTCATCTTCGCCTGGCCAGAATTGCGCAAGCTCCACGCCCGCCGGACCTCGCTGGCGCGGGAGGCGCTCGCCCGGAAATTGCGCGATTACCAGGATTGGACCGGAACGCGCGTCGCGGTCGTTTTCGACGGAAAAGGCGACTCAGTTAGTGTCAGTTCCGATCCGGGGGAGATCCAGGTTTTTTATTCGCGCGCGGGGCAAACAGCCGACTCAATCATCGAACGCCTTGCGAGCAAATATGGCGGGCGCTTCAAACTGCTCGTCGCGACGAGCGATGTCCTGGAACAGGAAACCGCGAGTGTCTGCGGAGCCGAATGTATTTCCGCGGAAGCATTACGCTGGCTTCTGGACGAAGCGACTCCGAAGTAATTTTCCGGTTCCGGATTTAAGCGGCGCCGGCCAGGACCTGTTGGGGACGGGCGAGGGACTCGCGCCGCGCCCGCTGCTGGCAGGTTGCCAGGACGCGTGACAGGACGCAGTAAAGCTGTTCGATCGGAAGATTTTTGCTGACGTAACCGTTGGCTCCGGCGCGCAGAGCGGCGTGCATTCTCTCCTCGTCGTAGCCGACGCCGGTGAAAACGATAATGGGAAGGGTCTGGCTCATCTCGCGGATGAATGAGATGAGGGAAATTCCATCCACTTTGGGCATGTTGAGATCGACCACGGCCACATCGCAGCGGTGATATTCGAGCCAGGCAGCGGTTTTGAAACCTTCCGTGAGATATTCGCAGGTGTGCCCTTTCTGTTTGAGATAGGTGACCAGGAACTTGGTAATGGCTGGGTCATCATCGATGAGGAGGAATTCGACGGTATCGCGGGCAAGGATTTTCATAAGTGCTCTGTTATAATTACTATAATAAGTATAAGCACTAACCTTGCCAACGCCGAAATTGGCGCTTCGAACCGCGATGCGGCTCCAGAAGAAGGGGTCCCATCAGCCCGCCGCCGAGCGACGGTTTATCCCTTGAGACTCTCGCGGACGCCTTCGAGTTGGCCGGCCGAGCCAAGCTTGCTATTTTTGTGGGCGATAAACTTCGCGTATTCCTCCACGAAGATTTTCCCCGGCGGCCGGAAATCGAATTCATCCGGGTGGTCCCGAAAATATTCGCGATGGACTCGCGTCCACACCAGGCGGCCATCGGTGTCGATGTTTACCTTGGTGACGCCCAGTTTGGCCGCGGGCAGATATTCTTCTTCGTTCACTCCGCGGGCGGAAGGGTCGAGCTTTCCGCCAGCCGCATTGATCCGCTGCACTTCCTCGATCGGAACGCTTGAGCTGCCATGCATCACGATCGGCATGCCGGGGATTAATTTTTGGATATCCTCGATCACGTCGAAATGCAGGCTTTGCTGGCCTTTAAACTTGTAGGCGCCATGGCTGGTGCCGATCGCGGCCGCCAGGGAATCGCACCCGGTCTGCTTTACGAATTCCACGGCCTCCTGCGGATTGGTAAGCGAAGCATGTCCTTCATCGACCTTGATGTCCTCCTCCACGCCTCCGAGTTGACCCAGTTCCGCTTCGACACTGATGCCTTTGACGTGCGCCTTCTCCACGACCCGTTTTGTGATCGCAACGTTCTCCTCGAACGCCTCGTGGCTCGCATCGATCATGACCGAGCTGTAGAACCCGGAGGCGATGCAATCGTAGCAGGTCTCCTCGTCGCCATGGTCGAGGTGGACGGCGAAAATAGCCTCGGGAAACATTACCTCAGCGGTGCGGACCAACGCTTCGAGCATCCGCTTATCGGCATATTTCCGGGCGCCCTTTGAGAGTTGGATAATGAACGGCGCTTTGCTCCGGACGTTGCCGCTGAAGAGCCCGAGAAGCTGCTCCATGTTGTTAACGTTGTAGGCCCCCACGGCGTACTTGCCGTAGGCGTGTTTATAAAGTTGAGCAGTGGTGACGATCATTTCGGTTTGGAGCTGGATGGTTGAATTGCGTCCGGACGAGGGACGCGACCTTAAATCCTAAATCGAAGATCGAAAAGAGAAAACGCCTACTCCGCGACCGTGCTCGCGGGCAGCATGATGCTCACGGATGTCCCGTGGGGATTCGACTCGATATCGACGCGTCCGTTGTGGTCGAACACGGTGCGTTTCACGATCGGCAACCCGAGCCCCATTCCGCGCGCTTTGGTGGTACAAAACGGCGAGAAGATTTTCTCGCGCAGGTCGGCGGAGATCCCGCGGCCGTTGTCCTGAACGGTAATGACCACGCCGCTGGCTCGGCCTCCCTCGCGAATCGATTTGGCGGCCAGGGTTATGCGCGGCTTTGATTGGCCCGAGGTCGCTTCGGCGGCGTTGGCCAGGATGTGAGCGAACGCTTCCGTCAGGGCAGCCTCGTCGCCCAGGATCCGAGGCAGGTCGTTCGGCAAGGTCGTGTCGAACGTGACGCCGTTCTTCGCCACGCGGCCTCTGGCCAACTCGATCGCCTTTTTGACGGGGCCTCGAATGTCGACTGGTTTCATCACCAATTCAGACGGATGAGCGAAGTTATTGATTTGGGTGATGATCTTGTCGAGCCGGTCAATTTCCTGGACGACGATCTCGTTGAAATCCTTGCGGAAATCCGGGTCTTCGAATCGCTCTGGAAGAAGCTGGGCGAACGTCTTGATCGCCACGAGGGGATTGCGGATTTCATGGGACATGCTGGCGGCGAGATCGGTCCAGAAGGCGGCACGATCCACCAGATCCTGTTTCTGCCGCAGGTTGTCCTCGGCGGTCAGATCGTGGACGACGGCTACCGCTCCCAGCGGAGTTTTCTGGTCGACCAACCGCCTGGTTTCGACCGACAGCGATCGTCGGGTGTTGGGATCGATCCATTGGCGGGCCGGCAAATTTTCGTGCGCGTCCAGGGTTTCGCGCAAGAAAGCCGCGAGACGGCCGCCGACAGCCTCAATGGGTTGATTGAGGGCATCGATAGCGTTAACTCCGAGAATCTGTTCAGCGGTCGGATTGAACCAGCGGATGTTAGCCTCCTGGTCGGTGGCGACGATCCCGGGCGGAATGGATTTGAGCAATGTCTCCGCGAGTGTCTTTTGCACTCTCACTTCCTCGTTGAGCAACGCATTTTCCAGGACCGTTGAAACGTGTTCCGCCAGAACCATCAGGGCTTCGAGGTCGTTTGACTCGAAGCGCTGGCCGGTCACCCGATGACCGAAAAAGACCCAGCCGATAATTCGGCCGGCGGCGTGCAGGGGGACGATTACTTCGGCCGCAAAGGTATCCAGCGCACGCCGCATGACCGCGCGCTCCGCCGGATCGGCGTGCGGAAGATTCGCCCGGCAAATCAGGTGCGCATGGAGCTCAAACCAGCGGACGAGGGCATCGCGCTCGCCATATTCGATATCGTACGTCTCAGGCAGACAACGCAAGCCGGCGCGCAAGCGAAAGCGATCGCTTTGCCTGATTTTTGAGAAAATTCCCACCCGTCCCACGCCGGTCGCGTCGGCCACATTTTCCACGACGCTGGCGAGGAGAGCCTCGACGTTATCGAAGCGACGGAACACCCGGGGGAAGCGCAGAAGCGGCATCGACACTTCGCGTCGCTCGGGCGGCGCTTCGATCCGCCGCAACGGTTCGGCGTTGAATGGGACCAGGGCGTGGTCGCGCAAATCGCGATTTTCTTGGAGGACGCGCAAATGATCGAACCCGCGCGAGACCAGCCCCTGCAAACGGCGTCGATCGACCTGTAAATCTTCCGCGGCGTAAATGCCGGAATGCTCGACCTCGCGCAATGGTTCCGAGCGCAGCGTTCCCAGCGCAATGACAAGGATTTCCGGGAGCGCGGTCTGGATTTGTTCAAGAAGATCGCGGGCTTCTTTCGCTCGCAGATCCAGGACGAGAATGGCGGGACTATTCTGTTGGAGCACGGCATCGAGACGGTCCGGCGAACTGACATGGCGGACTTCCGCGAGCGCGCTCAGGAAGGCTTTCACGCGGCGGACGAGGTCGGCATCCTGCGAGTAGAGGATGCAAATGGGGGGTGAAGAAATCATGCGGCGATAACCCCCTGCGCGAAGCGTACCAGCGGCAGGAGAATATGAAACGATGTCCCTTTTCTTATCTCGCTTTCCACTTCGATCTGCCCGCCATGTTCCTGGATGATGCCGTGTACAACCGACAGCCCGAGGCCCGTACCGTAGTCCTTCGTGGTAAAGAACGGGTCGAAGACGTGAGGGATATCTTCCTTGCGAATCCCTTCCCCGTCGTCGCGGATCGTCACCCGCAGAACTTCGTGAGAATCGCCATTGGACCCGGAGATGGCGGAGACCCATTGCGTTCCCGCGTGAATTTCCGTGGCGACGCTCAGCTCCCCTCCGTTCTTCATCGCGTCCATGGCATTAAGGAAAAAATTGAGGAAAACTTGTTCCAGCTGATCGGCATCGGCGCGGATAGTATCCACGTCGGCCTGCCAGGAACGAGCTAATTTGATTTCCTTTTGGTAGAGGCGGTGGCCGACGAGTTGGAGCGATTTTTCCAGGACTTCGTGGACATGCATCGGCCTCAGAACTGGCTTGGCCGGCCGCGCAAAACGGAGGAGCTGATTTACGAGTGAATCGATCCGATCGATCTCGTGCCCGATCAGGTTTGAAAACGTTTCGCGGAAATCGGAATCCTGGTAACGCTCGGGCAATAGCTGGGCAAAAGTCTTGATCGAGACCAGCGGATTTTTGATCTCGTGCGCCATGCCGGCGGAGAGCGTGCCGAGGCTCGCGAGCCGGTCGCTCCGGCGGATCTGTAATTCGAGTCGTTTGAGCGCGGTAATGTCGGTCAGCACGACGAGCGCGCCGAGCATCTCGCCTTGCTGACCGTGAAAGATCGAGCTGCTCGCGCGGACGACCGCATTATGATCACCGAGCGATAGAACCAGTTCGCTGTTTTCCTGCCGGTTGCCGGTGCCCAGCGTCTCGCACAGGATTGCCCGGAGCCCGGCGGGCAGACGATCCAGCGAATGCTCGATGATCTCACGAGGGTTAAGCCCTGTGATTTGGCCGGCCTCACTATTAAATACCGTGACGCGCTCATCGGCTCCGGCCGCGATCACGCCCGTCGTCAGGTTTTCCAGCAGAGTTTCGTTATAGATCCTCGCGTTTTCCACCTCGGTGAAGAGCTGGGCATTGTCGATCGCCACCGCCAGCTGGCCGCAAAGCACCTGGAGGGCGTTCTGTTCGACGGCGCCATAAATTCGGCCGGAGAGCCGCGGGCCCAGCAACATGACGCCCGCGAGATGTTGGCGCGAGAAAAAGCCGAGAGCGACGGCCGTCTTCAGACGCTCCATCTCTTCCGCGGCCTGCTCCAGTTCCGCCGTTTTGCGAACGCGATGAAGCTCATCGAGGACGAGCACTTCCTGGTGGGCCTGGAGGTGAGAAATTGTCGGATCGCTTCGGTTAAACCGGAGTCCAGGGGCGTCGGAATCCGGTTGAACCGCCGGGAAATGCTGGACGTAGGCGTCCTTCTCGGGCAGCAGGATAAAAACACGATCCGTCCCAACCGCTTCGCCAATCGTTTTCGCGAAGCGATCGAGCAAATCCTGCAGGGTGGCGACCGATTTCAGGATGCTGGCCGCCTGGTTCATGGTGGATTGGAAATCGATTCCGCGCGAGCCGATGAAGAGGCGGTTGGCGAACCGCTGAGAAATTCCACGGGCCGGCGCCATGGCGAAGGCCACCACGAGGGCCGCCGCCACGTGCCCGAAGGTGCGGCTTTCGGTTGCAAAAAGCGGTTTGGCCGCCGTCGAAACGAGCCACCAAACGAGGGCGTAAAGCACCAGAAGGTAGGCCG
>JBBRMO010000029.1:0-11820 GCA_038230815.1 Chthoniobacterales bacterium | reverse complement strand
TTATTACCCCCGGTAAAAACCCCCCCCAAATAAACACCCCAATATATTTGGTCCCCTGGGCGCTTTCCTGTCGGGGGTTCCGGGGGGTTGGGGGGTGGGTTGGGGGGTGGGGGGGGGGGCGATGTCGTTCCCCCACTCGATGGTGGCGATGCCCCAAACGAGCTCAGCGGGAACGGAGGGTGGCGAATGACGGAGGGCGGGGAAACGGGTAAGAGCGAGATATTTTCGAGCTTGTTCGTCAAGAGCGGCATCGCCGGAGGAGCTTTGGAGGAAGCAGTACCGCGCTTCGCCGTTGTCGTTGACCGCGACGAGAAACCGCGCCGGTTCGGGAGAATCGCGGCCGGAGGCGGCGAATTTCAGTTCGGGGGTCTGCGGTGGGATCAAAGAATCGAGCTCGGATGAAAATTGAATCACCGTCGGAGCGGGCTTGGTGATCATCTGCGCGGGATTTGTCGACCTCTCGACTGGCGCCGGCGGACGCGCGCTCGGAATTCGGATGGCGGGCGGCGCCGGGGGGAGATCTCTGAGGGCCGGTTGGCGGCCGAGGTATGACGGCGCGTGCTGGATGGTCGGGAGAGTGAGCGACTTCGCTTCGGGTGGCACCTGGGTGGTGGAGGCGAGGGCCGGGTCTTCGGCTTCGATCCAGCGTAAAAGCTGCCGGCCTTCGTCGGAATTTGCCGCGATCAAACTCAGCCGACCCGGAGGCGGCAGAAGCGACACGGCGGGAGGGTATACAATTTGGAAAAGGTAAAGGCCGAAGACGTGCAGGGCGAGCGAGGCGAGGAGAAACCCGGCAATGGTCCATTTTCCGCGTCCCGGCCTTTCCCAGCCGAAGACCAGATCACTGGCGGGCGCGCTCGGAACGTTCATTTCGGCGGCGTTGTCGCCAGGGCTACCGAAGTGATTCCGTGCTCGAGCGAGAGATTGGCCACTTCGACGACGAGCGAGTAGGGCGTGAGCCGGTCGGCCTTGATGATGATCGGCCGCGATTCCTTCTTCGCCTGGTCGAGCAACGGTCCCAACTGCTCGAGTGCGACTTTTTGATCGTGGAAATAAATCGCGGGCGCGGCGCCGCCAGTGATGCTGATGATCTGTGGATTAATTTGTGGACCGAGCGTGAAATGCGAGAGCGGAACCGAAACGGAGATCCCCGGTTGAAGAATAAAGTTCGAGCTGAGCAACAGAAAGAAGATCAGCAAAAAGGTAACGTCGAGCAGCGGAATGGCCGCGAGCCAGCCGAAGTGATGTTCTTTCGTCCGGGAAAGCTTCATACCCTGCGGCCAACCGGCCGCTGGAAAATCTATCGCGCTTCCCGTTCGGCGGCCGGCGCCTGAAAGGTGATGATGTCGCTCTTCGGCTCCCGATCGCCCAGCATGTGCACGACTTCAATTCCGGCGCGCTCCATTTCGTGCATCAGGGAATTAACGCGCGACGAGAGGTAACTGTAGGCGATGAAAGTCGGCGTGGCGACGACGAGGCCGGCGGCGGTCGTGAGCAGACTTTTGTAAACGCCGCCGGAAAGCTCCGTGACCGTGGCATAACCGCCGTTGGCCGAGAGAGTGCCGAAGGCGTCGATCATCCCGGTGACGGTGCCGAGCAAACCAAGGAGCGGGGTGACGTAAGCCAGCGCGGCAAGGACGCCGAGAAAACGCTCGAGCTTCGGCACTTCGAGCTGTCCCGCTTCCTGCACGATTTCGCGCAGCTCGGAGCGCGGCGCATCGTGCCGGATGATCGCGGCGTGAATGACCCGGGCGACCGGGCCGGGAGTACCGGCGGATTCGTGCAGGGCCTCGGCATAATTGCGCCGTTGGAGAAGATTCGAGAGCCCCTGGAGAAATTCGCCGACGTGGATCGTCGCGCGATGCAGGTAAAGGAGCCGCTCCGCAAAAACCGCGATGGAAATGTCGCTGCAGGCCAGGCTAGGCCACATGAGCAGGCCACCCTTCTGGAGGTAGTCGATCATTTGCTGGTCGTAGCCGCCTTTGGCCCGCATGGCAAGCCGCGAAGCCTCCAGCTACTTCCGTTTGCCCGCGGGAGTAGGGCGAAGAGAGACCCCGGGAGTCTGTCGGATCATTTTGCCGGCAGCGTCGTAAACCGTGTAGCCGGTCTGCCGGCCGATTTTGTCGTAGACGTAGACGATCTTGTTGCGCACGGCATCATCCGGCCCGAGCTGAGTTTCCTGGGTGAGCCTCCCGGCGTCGTCGTACTTATAGAGAGCCTTGAAGCGCAACTGATCGTCAGGTCCATAAATTTCTCCGCTCGCGAAGCGACCCGCATCATCCAGGACGTAGCGAATTTTCCCTGCCGTCTTGCCGTCTTTGCCTGTGGTCGTGGCGGTGGCGCGGTGATGGGGAGAATCGAATTCGTAGGTGGTGCGACTCCCGTCGGCGTTGATCGAAACGGTGACGCGAATGGGGTCGGAACTCGGGGCCGGGGTCTGAGTTCGCGCGGGGCCGGCGAGGGCGATTGCGGCGAGCGCAAATCCCAGGGCAATCGACCGGCGAAACATGAGGCAATCTACGAGACGGGGAAAGAGCGGCAAACGGGCATTATTTATATTGACCCTGGGTACGGAAGGTGGTTAGAAGTGGGGGGAAGTGGATTGAAATGGCAGGACTATCCGCTGGCGCATGGACGACAACTCTCAACCCCAAAAATTCTTCGCCGGCGAATTCCGTCACGCCCTTGACGAAAAGAACCGGATCACCATCCCTTCCCGCTGGCGCCAGGACGAGGGTGAAGAGTTCATTATCCTGCCGGAACCGCAGCACCAATTCCTCCTGGTCATGTCGCAGGAAGAGTTCGCCCGGATGAGCGCTCAGGCCGAAAATCACAGCGCCGTTTCCGCGCGGGATCGCCGGATCTTTTTGCGCCACCTTCATTCCCGGGCCGAACATGGGACGTCCGATCGGCAAGGCCGCCTCGTCCTGCCCGAGGACATGTGCCGGCAGCTCGGATTAAAAGGCGAGGTGGCGCTGGTGGGCGGTCGCGGCCGTTTCGAGATCTGGAATTTGGCGAAATGGAAGCGCGCCCATGAGGAGGAAACCGCGACCTATCAACACGTCGCCAGTGTCATCGGGCTCTAGCCAATTTTTTTCGAAAATGATCAATGCATTGCTGTTTGAGCGGCCCATCTGGTTCGCGACCGGCCCGCAGGAAGTGGAGGAGGCACAGGAAATGGAGGATTTTACCTATCATCGGCCGGTGCTCGTGAGCGAGTCGGTGGAACTGCTGGCGCCGCGCGCGGGATCGCTCGTGGTGGATGGAACCTGCGGCGGCGGCGGACATGCCGCGGAGATTTTGCGGACCGGCGCGGATGTCCTGGCCCTGGACCAGGATCCGGACGCGATTGCCTTCGCGAGCGAAAAGCTGTCGGAGTATGGCGGTCGCGTCACGCTTCGACAGGCAAACTTTCGGGAAGCAGGACAAGTGCTGGATGGATTGGGCGTGATCGGGATCGGAGGGGCCTTGCTTGATCTGGGCGTCTCTTCGCGCCAGTTGGAAAACGCGAGCCGCGGTTTCAGCGTGATGCGTCCGGGCCCCCTCGACATGCGGATGGATCCACGCGGCGAGTTGACCGCGGCTACGGTCGTCAATTCCTACACCGAAGAAGATCTGACTCGGTTGTTTCGCGAGTTGGGCGAGGAGCCGGCGGCGCGCCGCATCGCCAGCCAATTGGTGAAGCAGCGCAAGGAAACGCCTTTCCAGGACACGATGCAGCTGGCGAAAGCGATCGAGAAAATCGTCTGGCGGCACGGACGCCGGCATCCGGCGACCCAGGTTTTCCAGGCATTGCGGATGGAAGTGAACGATGAACTGGGCGCGCTCGAAGAAGGGTTGCGCGTCCTGGCGAAACGGCTCGAGTCCGGTTCGCGGTTCGCGGTCATTACGTTTCATTCGCTCGAGGACCGGATCGTAAAAAACTTCTTCCGCGATCGCAGCCGGGAATGGCTGGACCGGCCGGAATGGCCCGAGCCGCGCCGCAATCCGGATTTTATTTTCCGTCTCGTCACGGACAAGCCGGTCGAGGCCGGGGAGAACGAGCAGCGGAACAACCCGCGTTCGCGGAGTGCGAAATTGCGCGTGGCTGAAAAAATCTAATGCACGCTCCGCGCCGCAAAACTTTCAACTCGGTCAACGCCGCCTCGCTGGCGCGCTGGATCGTGGTCACAGGGTTCCTGGCCCTGACCGGCTTGATCTACGTTTACCTCACGCTTCAGCTCTATCACCAGGGCGAACGGAAGAAGGCTCTGGAAAACGAGCTGACGAGTTTGCATTCACAAAACGATGTCGCCAGCGTCCAGATCGCGGCTTTGACCTCGCGCTCGGCGATGCAGCGCCGGCTCAAGGAGGGGTATTTGAAAATGATCCCGATCGCCGAGCAAAACATCGTGCGCTTGAGCGTGCCGCGGTCGCGCGTTGAAGATGCGGTCCAACCGGTCGCGAACAAACGAGCCGGCAGATGAAGTGGACCAGCCGGATCCGTTGCGCGCTGGTCTGCCTCTTTTTTACCGCTCTCTTCAGCCTCTTCTCGTTCCGGCTGGTGTACCTCCAGATGATCAAGCACGACGAGTACGCCGGGCTGGCCGCGGAGAAACATGTTTACAAGCAACCTATCTTCGCGGAACGCGGCTCGATCCTCGACGCCAACAACGAAGTCCTCGCGCACAACACGCCGGTCGAGACCGTCGTGGCCGACGCCACTCACTTAAATAATCGCGAGGCGATCATTCCGTTGCTTCGGGAGGCGCTGGATCTGCCCGCGGACGAGCTTCGGGAAAAACTGGAGGGCGATCGCCGTTACATCGTCCTAAAACGCGAGGTGCCGGCAGCGACCGCGACGGCGTTGCGCGAAAAACTGCGGGTTCAGAATCTGCGCGGCATTTATTTCGAGCGCGATACGACTCGGATTTACCCAAACGGCTCAATGCTCTGCCATGTCATCGGATTTACGGATTTCGAGCATCGCGGGATCCAGGGTGTGGAATCGTCGATGGAAGAATATCTGCACGGCCAGGACGGGTACCGCTTCATCGAGCACAACCGCGCCGGGCAGGAGATGGTCCTGTACCGCGGCCAGGAACGGGCGCCGCGCGACGGCTACCAGGTCCACCTCACAATCGATCTGAATCTGCAAAATATTGTGGAGAACGAAATCGACGCCGCCGTCCGCGAATTCTCGCCGCAAAAAGCGACCATCATCCTGATGCGGCCGCAGACCGGCGAGATTCTGGCGATGGCGAACCGGCCGAACTTTGATTTGAACCTGCGTTCCGAAGCGAAGCCGGAGCAGATGAAGAACCGAGCCATCATCGACATGATGGAGCCGGGCTCCACTTTCAAAATCGTCACCGCCGCGGCGGCGCTGAATGAGCACAAGGTCCGGCCCGACACGACCATCTTCTGCGAGAACGGGATTTGGAATTTCGGCGGCCGTCCCTTGCACGACCACAAGGCCTATTCCGACCTGAGCGTGCAGGACATTCTGGTAAAATCGAGCAACATCGGCGCGGCCAAGCTGGCCATCTCGGTGGGCGAACAGAAATTCTACGAATACATTCGCCGCTTCGGTTTCGGCGATCGCACCGGGATTGAATTGCCGGGCGAAATTCCGGGGGTGATTCGCCCGCCGCAATCGTGGAGCAAGATTTCCATTACCCGGATTCCGATGGGGCATGAGGTCGCCGTGACTCCGCTCCAGATGACGTTGGCGATGGCAACGATCGCCAACGGCGGCAAACTTATGACCCCGCGAATCGTGAAATCGATCACGACCGAAGAGGGCAAGACCATCACCACTTTTTCTCCGACCGTTTTGCGCCAGGTGATTTCGCCGGAGACCGCGGCCCAACTTGGCAATGCACTCCGTGGGGTGGTGAGCGATCGGGGCACGGCGGCGGCGGCGGCTGTCCCCGGCTTTACGATCTCGGGCAAGACGGGGACCGCCCAGAAAGTCGACCCCAAAGGCGGATACGAGCACGGGAAGTACGTGGTTTCTTTTTCCGGTTACCTGCCTTCGGAGCATCCGGCGTTCGTCGGCCTCGTGGTTCTGGACGACGCGAAGACTAAAACGCCGGAATTGAATTATGGCGGACTCGTGGCCGGTCCCATCTTTTCGCGCATCGCCGAAAAAGCCGCGCGTTATCTGGATCTTCAGCCGCATGAAGAGCTGGCAAAACCGTCCGCCGCGGGACGCGTGGCCTTAACTAATGCGTCCCACCGTTGATCCCGAAAGCTTTCGGGACCGTACGCCAAACCTCATGCAGCTCAAAACACTCGTCGCAGCCGTTTCCCCCCGCCAAACCATCGGGCCGGTTGATCGCGTCGTGGAAAGCATCGCGTATGACTCGCGGCGTCTGCAGAGGAATGGCCTTTTCGTCGCATTGCGCGGTGAAAAAAGTGACGGCCATCAATTCATCGAGCAGGCCGTGGAAAAAGGCGCCACCGTCGTCGTGACGGAACAGGAGATTCAATCCCCGCGCGCGACCTGTGTGGTAGTCGAGAACACCCGAACCGCCCTGGCCGATCTCGCCGCCGCTTTTTATGAGCGGCCCGCGCGCCGCCTCAAGCTCGCCGCCGTCACCGGCACGAATGGGAAAACGACGACGACGTTTCTCTTTAAACACATTTGCGAGAAAGCCGGTTTGCGCTGCGGCCTGCTCGGAACCGTTCGGTACGAAATCGGGGACCGCGTTTTGCCCGCGGTCCGCACCACCCCGGAATCGCTCGATGTCCAGGAGTTGCTCGCGCAAATGGTAAGCGCAGGGTGCAAAGCCGCCGCGATGGAAGTCTCCTCGCATGCCATCGCCCAGGACCGGGTGCGCGGGCTCGAGTGGGATGTGGCCGTCTTCACGAACCTGACCCGGGACCATCTCGACTTTCACGGCACCATGGAAAATTACTTCGAGGCGAAGGCGCGCCTCTTCACCGGACTCGCCGAACAGGAGTTGAAGACGAACGCGACCGCGGTCATCAATCTGGACGATCGCCATGGCGCGCAGTTGGTCGATCGTTTGGACAAGAAAACCCCCGTCATCACCTACGGGGTGGGAGCGCGGGCCGATTTTCGCGCCTCCAATTATCATGCGGAATTCGCCGGAACTTCCTATCAGCTCGACGCGCGCGGGAAAAGCTATCTCGTGCGCATTCCCCTCATTGGCCGCTTCAACGTCGCGAACTCGATGGCCGCCCTGGCTGCGGCCAGCAGCATCGGCGTCAGCCTGCGCGAGGCCATTCTCAGCCTTGGTCGCTCTCCCCAGGTTCCGGGACGGCTCGAAGCGGTTCCCGCGAAACGGAAATTCCAGGTCTTTGTCGATTACGCTCACACCGACGACGCGCTGCTCAATGTTCTGAAGACGTTGCGAGAATTGTCACCGAAGCGACTGATCGTCGTCTTTGGTTGCGGCGGTGATCGCGACAAACAAAAGCGGCCTCTCATGGGCCGGGTCGCGGACCAGAATGCGGATTACAGCATCATCACCTCCGACAATCCGCGCAAAGAAGATCCCGACGCGATCATTGCCGACGCCGAGAACGGCTTTCGTTCGGATCGATACGAAAAAGTTCCCGACCGCTCCAGGGCGATCGCGCGGGCGATCGAGTTAGCGCAGCCGCGCGACATCGTCCTCATCGCCGGCAAGGGCCACGAGACCTATCAGGAGTTCGCCGATCACACGGTGCCATTCGACGATATTCAAGTGGCGCGGCAGGCCCTGGAAAATCACCCTCTGGAGTTTGGGCCATGACGATCCGGGTAATGTGTCAGGCAGGGACGCAGCGCTGCGGCGTCCGCTCGATTTGGAGGATGGCCCGTGCCAGAAAAAGCACGGATGCCGTAGCGCGGCGTCCCTACCTATGTACCCGCTGAGTCTTGCCCAAATCGCGAAGCTCTCCGGCGGCTCAATCTCGGCCGACGACACCAGCGTCATGGTCACGAGAGTGAGCACCGATTCGAGAACCCTCCAGCCCGGCGATCTCTTCGTGCCGTTGCGCGGAGAAAATTTCGACGGGCACAAATTTATCCAGCAGGCGGTGGAACGCGGCGCGGCGGGCGCGATGGTGGAAGAGAAGTGGAACGGCAGTGTTCCGCGCCCATTTGCCCTGATCCGCGTCCCCGACACCCTCGCTGGTTATCAGACTCTGGCCGCAAATTATCGCGCCTCGTTGCCGTTGAAGGTAATCGCGATCACGGGCAGCAATGGCAAAACCACCACGAAAGACTTCGTGGCTGCGGCTCTGGCGAACAGATTCCAGGTCACGAAGACTGACGGCAATTTCAACAATCACGTCGGTCTTCCCCAGACGATCCTGGCGGCAAATCGCGAGGACGAAATAGCTGTCTGGGAAATTGGGATGAACCATCCCGGCGAAATCGCGGCGCTGGCGAAACTGGCCGCGCCCGATGCCGCGATCATTACCAATGTCGGCGCCGCTCACATCGAATTCATGGGCAGTCGTGAAGCAATCGCAGCGGAAAAAGGGGCTCTCGCGGAAGCCTTGGGCCCGGCCGGCACGCTCATTCTAAATGCGGACGACGCCTTCAGCGAAGCGATTGCCAAACGGACCCGCGCCAAAATAATTCAGGTCGGGATCGAAAACGGTTCGGTCCGCGCGACCGAGATTACCCAGAGCGGGACCGGCTCGGAGTTCACCATCCTGGAGGGAGCGCATCGCTGCCGGGCGCAATTGCCGGTGCCGGGAATTCACATGGTGCAGAACGCCCTGCTCGCGGTGGCGGCGGGACGCGCGTTTGGACTCTCGCTCGAGGAATGCGCGAAGGGTCTTGCCTCCACTCCCCTCACGAAAGCACGCCTTCAAATCAAAGACATCGGCGGGATTCAGTTTATCGATGACAGCTACAACGCGAACCCCGATTCGATGAAGGCCGCGCTGCGGACGCTGATGGAGCTGGATGCGGATGGCCGGCGAATCGCGGTCCTCGGCGAGATGGGCGAGCTGGGATCGGAGTCCGAGACGGGGCATCGCGAAGTGGGTGAGGCGGCCGCCGCGCTTCAGATCGATGAATTGATCGCGGTCGGCACGGCCGGCGCTGCCATCGCGCGCGCGGCGAAGAAAGCCGGATTGGAAAAAAGCCTGGCGGTTGGTTCCGCAAGCGAAGCCGCGGAGCTGCTCGAGAACACCGCGGCGCCGGGCGATTTGGTTTTGGTCAAGGGAAGCCGGACTGCACGGATGGAGCGCGTCCTGGAGGAATTTGCGAAGAAGCACCAGCCCGAGGGGGTCGCGCCATGATGTATTACCTCCATCTCCTGAGTGAGCAGATCAAAGGCTTCAACGTCTTTAGTTATGTGACCTTCCGCGCCGTCGCGGCAGCCGTCACGGCGTTTGTCCTTTCGCTCGCGTTCGGCAATCTCGTCATTCGCAAATTGATCGACCTCAAAATCGGCCAGCCCATCCGGACGGCCGAGGAAGTTCATCGCCTCGCGGAATTGCACAGCGCAAAAAAAGGCATCCCGACGATGGGGGGCGTGCTCGTGATCGGAACGGTCGTGCTTTCCAGTTTCCTTTGGGCGCGCCCGGACAATCGCTTCGTCTGGCTCGCGCTCTTCAGCATGGTTTATCTCGGAGTCCTTGGGTTCGTGGACGATTACCTCAAGGTAACGAAGAAGAAATCGGACGGGATCAGCGGCCGGTTGAAGCTGGTTTTTCAACTGGGTCTCGCCTGCATCGTGACCGTGGTCTTTCTGACCAATCCGCTCATCGAAGTGCAGGCGCGGTCGCTTTATCTGCCGTTTTTCAAAATTCCCGTCGTGCCCAACATGGGGTGGCTCACGGTCGTCTTCTTCGCGTTCGTCATCGTCGGTTCATCGAACGCCGTGAATCTCACTGACGGCCTCGATGGTCTCGCGATCGGCTGCACGATCACGGTGGCATTCGCCTACGCGCTGCTCTCCTACGCCGCCGGAAATTTCCGGATCGCGGAGTACCTCCAGGTCCCGTTTTATCCCTACACTGGTGAGCTGGCGGTAGTCTCCTCCGCCCTCGTCGGTGCCGGCCTTGGCTTTCTCTGGTTCAACTGCCATCCCGCCAAAGTCATCATGGGCGATACCGGCGCGCTCGCGATCGGCGGCATCATCGGCGTCATCGCGATCTGCTGTAAACAGGAGTTACTCCTGGCAGTCGTCGGCGGTGTTTTCGTGCTCGAGGCGGCCTCGGTCATTCTCCAGGTGCTTAGCTTCCGGCTGACCGGCAAGCGCATTTTCGCAATGTCGCCGCTCCATCATCACTTCGAGTTGCGCGGGTGGAAGGAGAACACCGTCATCGTCCGGTTTTGGATCCTTTCGGCCATCTTCGCGCTCCTCGGATTAGCCACCCTGAAGTTGAGATAAGGTGAAGTATTCCGGAAAAAAAGTTGCGGTCCTGGGAGCGGGTCTTAGTGGAACCGCGGCGGCCCTCCTGCTCCGGAACGAGGGCGCGGAAGTCACAGTGCTCGACAGCGCCGAGGAGAATAAGCTCCTCAAATCGACGCTCGATAATCTGCGTTCGCGCGGGGTCGCGGTGCGCTCCGGCCCGGCTGCGGAAAAAGATGGATCCCTCTATGACCTGGTTGTCTTGAGCCCGGGAATCGATCCCGTATCTCCGCTGGCGAAAAATTTCTCGTCGCGCCAAATCGAAACGATCGGTGAGCTTGAACTGGGCTGGCGCTCCGTCGAAGCACCGGTCATCGCCATCACCGGCACGAACGGAAAGACGACCACCACCGAGTTGCTCGCGCAAATGCTGAACGCGTGCGGGCAAAGCACGATCGCCTGCGGCAACATCGGCAAGCCCCTTTGTGAAGTCGCGCTCGAGGACCGCGACCTGGACGTCCTCACGGTTGAAGTCAGTTCATTCCAGCTTGAAACCATCAGGACCTTTCGCCCCGCCATTAGCGTCTGGCTGAATTTTGCGCCCGACCATCTCGATCGTTATCGGTCGGTGGCTGAATACCGCGCCGCCAAACTGCGGATTTTCGAGAACCAGATGGCGGACGATGTGGCCGTGGTCAATGCCGGCGAATCGCTTCCGAAGATTGCGGCGCGCGCCGTGACTTTCAGTGCGTATGCGAACCAGGCCGATTTCCGCTTCGAAGCCGGCTCGATCGTTTACCAGAACCAGCCGGTGCTCCGGATGGCCGATCTGAAGCTGCGCGGCTCCCATAATATCGAGAACGTGATGGCGGCCCTCGCGGTGGGAATGGCGCGGGGGCTGACCTTCGACCAAATGCTTCCGCCCCTCCACGCCTATGAGCCCCGGCCCCACCGCTGTGAGTTCGTCCGTGAAGTGGGCGGCGTTACCTACATAAACGATTCCAAGGCGACCAACCTGGATGCGGTTGAAAAAGCCCTGCTCGCGCAGAACCGGAAGGTGATCCTGATCGCCGGCGGCAAAGACAAGGGATTTACCTTTGAGACTTTGCGGCCGCTGGTTTCGGAGAAATCGCGGGCCGTCATCCTGATCGGCGAAATGGCGACCCGGATCTGCGAGGATTGGAAAGATGCGGTGGCGTGTGAGATCGCGAACTCGCTGGCCGATGCGGTCGAGCGCGCGCATGCCCTCTCGAAGTCCGGCGAAGTTGTCCTGTTTTCTCCCGGAACGTCCTCGTTCGACATGTTTAAGAGCTACGCCGATCGCGGCGATCAGTTCCGTGCTCTCGTCCACGCCCTGCCCAAATAACCCTATGAAACTACCCAGCCTTTTCCCGATGAAGAAACTGCGCGCGACCACCGCCCGGAGGTCGCTCGGCGTGCCTGACGAGATCGAGTACGAGGAGATGTCCGAGCCCAACATGAAGTTGTCGCGCGCGCTCCTCATCGTGCTCGT
>JBBRMO010000028.1:0-11837 GCA_038230815.1 Chthoniobacterales bacterium | reverse complement strand
TCATATTCACGAGAAAGGTGATTGCTCCGCACCCGATGCGGCCTCGGCCGGCGGGCATTTTAATCCGACGAAGCAGCATCACGGCGGCCCCATGACAGCCGAACACCACATCGGTGATTTCGGCAATATCGTGGCCGATGCCTCCGGCAAGGCGCATGTCGATTGGAAGGGCAAGATGAGCCTGAGCGGAGCGGATTCGATCATCGGTAAATCGATGGTGGTTCACGAAAAAGAAGACGACCTGAAAACGGATCCCTCCGGCAACTCCGGCGCGCGCGTAGCGTGCGGCGCGATCGAGGCTGCGAAATAAGAGCTAACTTTTCCCGGCCAATACCAGAGCAGCGGGATTCTTGAAATGGATTTGCTGACTCTCACGGAAATCCGTCGGCACGCGCAGAACGGCGCGATGGTGGAAGCGCGGGTTCACGTTCAGGTGGAAGGCGCGGCGGCGAAGGTGACGCGCGAGCAGAAGCCGTATTGCGAACTGAGCCTCGCTGATGCGGCTGATCGGATGACGTTGCGCGTCTGGAGCGATCACCCCGAGTACAGAGCGTGCGATTCGCTCAAAGCTTCGGACTTCATCGAACTCAGCGGTGAATTCTTGCAGCACCAGCAATTCGGCCTCGACGCCCGGAAATGGAAAGTGCGCCCTCTCAATTCGCAGGAACGCTCCGAACTGCTCCAGGGCCCGCCTGAATTGCGGGCGAAACAAACGGCCGATTGGGAATACATCGGTGAACGAATCCGCGCCCTCGGCGATCCGCGACTGCGCGTTCTGGCCGAAGCGTTTATGAAAGAGCATGGCGAGCGATTTCGCCGCACGGCCGGCGCGCGCTCTTATCATCATGCCCGGCGCGGTGGTTTGATCGAACACGTTGCCCAAATGATGCGAATCGCAGTGGCGATCGCGCCGCTCTATCCGCAATTGAATCTCGATCTCCTGATCGCAGGGGTCCTGTTTCATGATTCAGGGAAGCTCTGGGAAAACCACCTGCCCGAGACCGGGTTCACGATGGGATATGACGAGCGCGGCGAGTTGATGGGACACATCTCGATTGGGATCGAGCTCGTCAATTCGCTCTGGCGCAAATTGCAGACGGAGGAAAACTCCCTCGCCTGGAACTCGCTCGAGCCGTCCTCCGACGATGTCCGAATGCATTTACTGCACCTGATCGGCGCGCATCACGGTGAGCCTCAATTCGGATCGCCTGTCAGCCCGAAAACGCCCGAAGCAATGGCGCTCAACTATGTCGATAATCTCGATGCGCGGATGGAAATGTTTGCGGCAGGATATCTTGTGGCGAAGCCGATCGCCGATCGCATTTTCGATCGAGTGCGGCCGCTTCCGGGAAATTTAGTGAAGCCGCTGGAGAAATTCCAGGCGCCGGGTTCGAACGGCCCACCGCCTTTACCGAAAACGAGCGGCGAGACAGGCCGGTTGCTTTAGGTGGATCGCGCGCTCCGTCGCGCGATGGCAGGAGTGGCGGCGAAGCCGTGTCGATTAGGCTTCGAGCGACGGAGCGCGCGATCCACCTAGTCGCCGTTTCGCCTCGCTGAGATATTCTTCGTCGATCTCGAAACCGATGAAATTCGGCACGCCGGAGCGTTGGGCGGCGACCGCAGAGTTCCCGAGGCCAAGAAACGGATCGAGCATCGTTTCAATCTGCGCCACGCCATGCAGCTTGATACACCACTCCGCCAGTTGCACCGGAAACGTGGCCGGATGCGGGCGTTCTGTCGCGCGGCGTTGAATCGTTTCGTACGGAACAAACCAGGTGTTTCCGCGGCAGCGGCGATCCTTTCCACGGGTGTGACCCCAACGCGCGATATTGCTCTTGTCCGCGTAGGGAACGCCGAGGGCCAGACGGTCGATCGGCGTCTTTCCTTCCGGCGAGAGATGGAAAATGTATTCGTGGCAATCGTTCAGGTAGCGGGGGGAATTGATCGGCTTGAAGTGACCACGCGAAGTCGTCACGCCTGCATCGTCCTCCATCGAGATTGCCTTGATCCAATGGATGGTGTTTTGGAGGACGAACAGGTCGCGCAGGCGCAGGACGAGTTCGTGCGGAAGCAACGGATTGGAGGGCGACGCGCCGAGATTGAGGAAGAACGACCCCTTCGGTTTCAGCACCCGCCGGAGCTCGGTTGCCCACTGGTAGCACCAATCGAGATAGATGGCGCGATCCTGCCGGTCCGAGTAGCTGCTGTAAACGATGCCGAGATTGTAGGGAGGCGAGGTGACCACCAGATCGATGGTTGCGCTCGTGACTTGGCGCATGCCTTCCAGGCAATCGCCCTGGTGCAGAACGAACTCGGTCATGGAGGAATGTGGAACAGAGGTGCTTTTCGTACAACACCCAAAAAACAATATCATCCCGGGCGGAGTCAAAGGACCCGGTTGTAGTCGAGCGACGCTCTCCCCCGGGGCCCCGACTGCGCTCGGGATGACATGCATTTGTCCCACGGGATCTTGTGATAGATTGACGACGATGTCCGACAAGCCGGCCAAGTTGAAGATCGCCGATCGCGAGTTTGCCTCGCGGCTGTTGGTTGGCACCGGCAAATTCGGCTCAAACGAATTGATGCGCGATGCCCTGATCGCGAGCGGAACCGAGATCGTGACCGTGGCGCTGCGGCGCGCTGATCTTTCGGGCAAACACGACGCCTTCGCGAACATTCTCGATTTTATCGACCCGAAGCGTTTCCTTCTTTTGCCGAATACGAGTGGAGCGCGAAACGCAGAGGAAGCGGTGCGGCTCGCGCGGCTCGCGGTCGCCGCGGGCCTGCCCAACTGGATCAAGCTGGAGATCCATCCGGACGCCCGCTATTTGTTGCCCGACCCGGTCGAGACGCTCGCCGCCGCGGAAATTCTGGTGAAGGAAGGGTTCGTCGTTTTGCCGTACATCAACGCCGATCCGGTCCTGGCGAAACGTTTGCAGGATGTCGGAACGGCCACCGTTATGCCGCTCGGTTCGCCGATCGGCAGCAATCGGGGAATTCAAACGCGCGCGCAGATCGAGATCATCATCGAGCAGGCGACTGTCCCGGTGGTGGTGGATGCCGGCCTGGGCGCGCCGAGTCAGGCGGCGGAAGCGATGGAGATGGGGGCCGATGCAGTCCTGGTGAACACAGCAATCGCGATCGCGTCCGATCCAAGTCGAATGGCGCGGGCCTTCCGCAAAGCGGTCGAGGCCGGCCGGGAAGCGCACGAGATCGGTTTGGCGGAAGCAGGAACGATCGCCTCTGCCACGAGCCCGCTCACCGGATTTTTCTCAGAGCGTTCATTGTAGGGCGTTTCTGTGAAACGCCTTCGCAGCGTCTGACCCAGGAGCCCTCCAATCAAAAGCATCTCCAGAAATCACAGGGGGCGGAAGGATACGCTGGCGTCGTTGTAGAATTCGATCTGCCGTCCGCCCACGCGGCGCACGACCCGCCAGCCATTTTGGCGTGTAATCTCTCGCAGCTCCGAGTCGGACAGGGTGCGGACGACTCGCAACTCCGATGGATGCGTCACGGTATACTCGGGCTTCAGCGCGAGCATTCGCGAGATTTTAGCGATGACCGCGGGCAATTGCTCGTCCATCCCGTTATTCTCGCACAGGGGCGAGGAAGGTCACAGGGTTTGGCGGTGGGGCGGGGCTGAGGTAGGTTCCGGCCCAATGTTTTCCGAGACCGTCATCCTGCGGGGCCACATCATCGATTCGCTGATTTTGCCTAAGGTGCTCGACCAAATCCTCACTCAGGGCGGTGATTTCAAGATCGGCGAGATCAAGATCGGACAGAACCGCGTCGATCAAAGCTACGCCCGCATCGACGTTTCGGCGGGGACCCACGAAATCCTCGATGAAATTGTCCTGCGTCTTCGCCAGCATGGGGCGGAGGTCATGGAGAAAGCCGACGTCCAGCTGGCGCCCTCGCCTGCAGACGGAGTTTTTCCCAAGGATTTTTACGTCACCACGAACCAGCAAACGTTTATCACGTTCGAGGGCGCCGAGATCGAAGTCCGCCCGGCCTTGATGGATTGTGCAGTCGTGGTCGACCGCGAGGCCGGCCGCGCCACTGCGAAGAAATTCCACGAAGTCCGGCGCGGGATGGAAATCGTCGTCGGCCACCAGGGGATCAAAGTGGTGCCGGTGCAGCGTTCCACGACGCGCACAGACGTTTTCGAATTCATGTCGACCAGTATCGCGCTCGAGAAACCGAAGAGCGGCGTGATTCGCGAGATGGCGACGGAGCTGAAGCGCGCGCGGCAAGAGGGGGGCAGAATTCTGGTCGTAGCCGGTCCGGCGGTCGTGCACACCGGAGCGGTTCCGCATCTGGAGAAGCTGATCGAGTGGGGTTACGTCGACCTTTTTTTCGGTGGGAACGCGATCGCGTTGCATGACATCGAGAACGCGCTCTTCGGCACTTCGCTCGGGATTAACCTGGAGCGCGGTTCTCTGGCGGAGCGCGGCCACGAAAATCAGATGCGCGCGATCAATGCTATCCGGGAAGCGGGGAGTATTTCGCGCGCAGTCGAGACAGGCGCGTTGAAGGGCGGGATCATGGCCGCTTGTGTGCGCCACGGGGTGGAGTTCGTTCTGGCCGGCTCCATCCGTGACGATGGCCCGTTGCCGGAAGTCATTACCGACACGCTCGTGGCGCAGGATACGATGCGCGAGAAAATCGCGGGCGTTACGACCGCGTTGATGATGGGAACGATGCTGCACTCGATGGCGGTGGCGAATCTCCTGCCGGCGACGGTGAAGACCTTGTGCGTCGACGTGAATCCGGCCGCGGTCAGCAAGTTAACGGAGCGTGGCTCTTTCCAATCGCTGGGTTTGGTCTCCGATCTGGAGCCGTTCCTGCGGGAACTGACCGGGGCGCTGGCGCGTTAGCGGTTTTCCGGAATATGCGTCAGCCGCTCTTCTGCCCGCCGGAAAATGGACTTTCAGTCTGTGCGACCAGCGGCGTTGCACCCCGCTGCATTGGACAACAGCAAACAACATGTCCGCCGGCCGGACGGCAAAAATGCCTGTGTTCCGTTCTTTCGCGGGCTGACCAGTCGCGGCCCGCGTTGATTTGAGTCCTTATGCGTGAGCTCCTTCTCTGTCCGCCGGACTACTACGGGATCGAATACGAGATTAATCCCTGGATGAGCCGCGCTCGCGGGGCGGACACGCCGCTGGTCCAGGCGCAATGGAAGGGACTTTTCAACAAACTCTCCAGCCTCGGCTGCAGGATCGAGCTGGTCCCGCCAAGGCCAAAATTGCCCGACATGGTTTTTACGGCTAATGCCGGCCTTACGGTTGGCCGTCGATTTATTCCCAGCAATTTCCGGCATGAAGAGCGTGCCGGCGAAGCGCCGCATTTTGCCCGCTGGATGGAAGAGCACGGCTACGAAGTGGTCTGGCTGTCGAAGGATCTTTATTTCGAAGGGGAAGGCGACGCCCTCTTTGGTGGCGACGTTCTCTTCTGCGGCTACAAATTTCGTTCCGACATCAATTCGCATCGGGCCGTCGCTGACCTCCTTGGTTGCCTCGTGATTTCAGTCGAGCTGGTCGATCCGCGTTTTTATCACATCGACACCTGTTTTTGTCCGTTGCCCGATGGCGGCGCGTTCTGGTTTCCCGCCGCGTTCGATGAATACGGCCAGCGCGCGATCCGCGATCATCTCCAGGACCTGATCGATGTGGCGCCGGACGAGGCTGCTCATTTTTCCTGCAACGCCGTCGTCCTCGGGCGCGAGATCGTTTTGCCCGAAGGCGCGCCGAAACTGGTCGCCATGTTGAAAGATCGAGGCTACACCTGCCACCCGCTGCCGATGAGCGAATTCCTTAAGGCCGGCGGTGCCTGCAAGTGCCTCACAATGTTCATGCCGCAGCGGCAAAGTATTAAGGGTTAAGCTTTAACTTTTAAGGGTGAGAATTCCGCTTAACACTTAAAACTTAGATCTTAAAACTGGTTCGTTTCTTCTCCAGGGCCGCTTCAATCTTGCTCAGCGGCAGGCAATTCATCACGTCCGTTTTCGTCAGCCAGCCTTTGCGCGCCACGCCGACGCCGAACCACAATTCCTGGAGCCGTTCGATGCCGTGGGCGTCAGGATTGATCACGCACTTTACTCCTTTTTGCTTCGCCAGTGGCCACCAGCGCCAGTCGAGATCGAGGCGTTTCGGCGCGGCGTTGATCTCGATCCAGGTGCCGGTCTCCGCTGCGGCCTCGATAATGGCCGGAATGTCGACGGCATAGGGATCGCGTCTTAAAAGTAAACGGCCGGTGGGATGCGCGAGCATGGTCACGTGTGGGTTCTGGATCGCCCGGACGATCCGACGCGTCATCTCCGCCTCCGAAAGAGTGAACGCGGAGTGGACGGAGGCGACGACGTAATCGAGTTCGGCCAGGATTTCGTCGGGAAAATCGAGCGAGCCGTCGCGCAGGATATCGCACTCGATGCCGGCGAAGAGCCGGAAGTTTTCAAAGTCGGCGTTGAGTTTGCGGAGCATCGCCAGTTGCACGCGCAACCGGGCTTCATCCAGGCCACGCGCCTGGATCGAGCTTCGGCTGTGATCTGCGATGCCGAGGTATTGGAGCCCGAGTTCCTGGGCCGCGGCCGCCATTTCCTCGAGGGAATTGCGCCCATCGCTCGCGGTGGTGTGGCAATGAAAAGTGCCGCGCAGATTTTCCGCCTCCAGGAGCCGAGGCAGCGTTCCCGCGGCCGCTGCTTCAAACTCTCCGCAGTTCTCGCGCAGCTCCGGCGGAATGTAATCGAGGTCGAGCGCGCGATAGAGTTCCGCTTCGTCCCGGATCACGGGAATCTTTTGCGGCGATGTTTTTTTGGTAGAGACGCCGCGCTGCGGCGTCCGTTCGGCGCGGCTCGCCGACCCCGCCTCCGGAGACACTTCACCGAGACGATACTCGTTCAAGGTCCAACCGCGTTCGAGCGCTCGACTACGAACGACAATATTGTGCTCCTTACTTCCGGTGAAATAATTCAGCGCAAACGGATATTCCGTCGCGCTGACCACGCGCAGATCGCATTGAATGCCGGAGCGCAAGCGCACACTTGACTTGGTCGGTCCCTGCGCGATGACCGATTCGACGAGGGGATGCTGGACAAACATCGCGGAAATCTCCGCCGGCGCCGAAGTCGCCACGATGAAATCGAGATCGCGGACGATCTCTTTGCGGCGGCGATAACTTCCGGCGATGCAAACATGCAAAGCCTCGGGATGCGCCCGCAGGTCGCCTTGCAATTGTTCGACTTCTCCCGCGATCTGCCCGAGATGGAAAGAACCGGCGAATTTCTGCCGCTCGTCGATGGCACGAGACAGCTTTTCCTGAGTCGTTTTGCCGAATCCAGGCAGTTCCGCGACTCGCCCCGCGGCGCATGCGTCGCGCAATTGCGCGATCGAGCTGACCTGTAGTTTTTCGTGCAGCGCCTTGATCTTTTTCGCGCCGAGTCCGGGCAGTGAAAAGAGCTCAAGGATGTCAGCCGGAAATTCCGCGCGCAGTTCCTCGAAGAATTTTAGCGATCCGGTTTCAACCAGTTCTCTGATCTTCGCCGCGATCGCCTTCCCGATCCCGGGAATTTTCTCCAGCGTCTCCTGGTCGCGAAGATCGATGAGGCTTCCACCCCATGTTTCAAGCGAGCGGGCCGCGTTTGTGTAAGCTCGGATCTTGAACGGATTCTCGCCCTTCAATTCGAGAAGAGTCGCGATCTTGTCGAGTACGTCCGCGATCGTCGCCTTGTCCATTGATGCACTCTTAGCGCGAAAACGCGCGGCGTCGATTTCTGGAGCCGCTTCGCTGTGGGAAGCGCGGAAGACAGCGTTTCTCCGCCGTCGGGCGCGCGAGCTAACGCCGCCCCCAGGGCGGCGGCTCCAGAAGAGCTACATCCGTCCGCGCCGCTTGTAGAATTCGTAGCGGGCGATGATCGAATCGACGTACTTGCGGGTGCCCGGGAAATCAATGTTCGCGAGAAAGGTTTTCGCGGTCACAGCTTTGGGATCGTTGCCTCCGGCCCAGCGGAGGGCGCGGCTCGCGCCGGCATTGTATTCCGCGAGCGCAAAGGGAAGAGGATCCGCCTGGTTCCGCCAATGCTCGATCGCCCGGTGGAGATACCAGGCGCCGGCCTGGAGATTCGTTTTCGGGTCGAACAATTCTTCCGCGCGAAAGTTTTCCGCCTTTGTCTCGCGCGCCCATTCCACCGCGGCCTTTTCACTCACCTGCATCAAACCGCGTTCACCCGCAGTGCCAAATTTCTGCGCGTCGAATCGGCTTTCCCGCCAGACGACCGCTTTCACCAGCATCGGGTCGAGCTTATGCTCAGCGGCTATCGAACGAATAAGCGCGTCGTGTTGCTGAAAACGCGCCGGGCTGATCCATTCGTAGAGCGTGTAGAGCGGATCGCCCGAGCGCATCGAGAGATAGGTCAGACCCACCGCTCCGGCGAGGAGCGCGCAAATGATCAGCTTGAACAAAAATCGGGTCATTCGGTCGGGGCTCGTGCGCTAAAAAATTTCATGGATAAGTAGTCGATTAGGAGCAGGAGCACGAGCACGATTACCAATTTGAGCAGATGAGCAAATCCTCCTACGCCCGCGTCATCATCGACCGCTCGATCCGTCGCGAGCTCGATTATCTCATCCCGGAGATGCTGGCGGAGAAGGTGAGCATCGGCTCGCGAGTGCGCGTTCCATTCCGGGAGAGGTCGGCGCTGGCCACCGTGGTGGCGGTGGTCGAGGAGACGGACGCGGAAGGGATTCGGCCGATCGAAGCCCTGGTGGGTGACAAACCAGTGCTGAGCGCGAAGCTCATCGAGCTGGCGCGCTGGATGGGCGCCTATTACTGCTGCCCGATCGAGGCGGTCATGCGGAGCTTGCTGCCGCAGGTAATTCGGAAGGCTGAGGTCACCTGGAAGAAACAGCTTTTTGTCAGCGCGGCCGGGGAGGTTCCGGCGGACGAGATCGACAAATTGCGCCGCCGGGCGCCGCGACAGGCGGAATTGCTGGAGGCCGTTTCCAAATTGCGCGAGCCGATGCCCGCGGCGGAGTTGTTGCGGCAAACGTCCCTCGATAACCAGACCTTGCGGGCGCTGGAGAAGAGAGGATTTATCGTCCTGCGCGAGGAGGCAGTGGCGCGCGATCCACACGCGGACGATCTCTTCATTGCTTCGACCGATCTCGTGCTCAATCCGGAACAGGCCACGGCGTTGGGCGCTGTCGAAGAAGCGCTCGGGGCGCCGTCCAAGGCAAAACCGATTCTGCTCCACGGCGTCACCGGGAGCGGCAAGACGGAGATTTATTTGCAGGCCATTCATTCGACCCTGAAACGCGGGAAGACCGCAATTGTGCTCGTGCCCGAGATTTCACTCACTCCGCAAACCGTTGAGCGCTTCAAGAGCCGTTTCGCAGAGGCCCAGGATACGGTCGCAGTTTTGCACAGCCATTTGTCCGAAGGCGAGCGACACGATGAATGGCACAAGATCCACGCCGGTCGCGCCCGGATCGTGGTGGGCGCGCGGAGCGCCGTTTTCGCGCCGCTGGAAAATCTCGGGCTTATCGTCGTCGATGAAGAGCACGAAACTTCCTATAAACAGGAGGAAGCGCCGCGCTATCACGCCCGGGATGTGGCAGTCGTCCGCGCGAAAATAGAGCAATGCGTTGTTCTCCTCGGTACCGCCACGCCGTCGCTCGAGAGTTATCACAATGCGATCCAGCAGAAATACCTTCTCCTGAATCTCACCCAGCGGGTGGACAACTGCCAGATGCCGTTGATGCGGATCGTCGATCTTCGGCTGGAGCGACGAAAGCAAAAGGTCGCCGCGATTCTTTCGGAGAAATTGCGCGCCGCGATCACTGCCCGCCTCGAAAAACACGAGCAAACAATCCTCTTCCTGAACCGCCGCGGCTTTTCCACCTCGCTCCTCTGCAGCAACTGCGGCGAAGCCCGCGACTGCCCCAATTGCAGCGTCGCGCTTACCTTTCATCGCGGCGCGGCGCGGCTTAGTTGCCACTTGTGCGGGCACACCGCCGCGGTGCCAAAGAAATGCCCGGCCTGTTCCCAGGACACGCTGATCTATGCCGGATTCGGCACCGAAAAAGTGGAAGCGAACGTCACTCAGCTTTTCCCCGGCGCGGTCGTGCGCCGGATGGATGCCGATTCGATGTCGCGCAAGGATGCGTATCGCGAAACGCTTCACGCCTTTCGCTCCGGCAAGATCGATATTCTCGTGGGGACCCAGATGATTGCGAAAGGTCTGCACTTTCCGAACGTGACGCTGGTCGGAATCATCAACGCCGATCTCGCGTTGCACATGCCTGATTTCCGCGCGGGCGAGCGGACGTTCCAATTGCTCACGCAGGTTGCCGGTCGGGCCGGCCGCGGCGAAACGCCCGGCGAAGTATTTGTTCAGACCTATACGCCGTTCAGTCCCTCGATCCAGTTCGCGCGTCATCACGACTTCGCCGGCTATTTCCAGCAGGAATTGGAATTCCGGGAACGTTGCGATTTTCCACCGTTCAAGCATGCGGTCCTGATCACGGTGCGCTCCGCCCATGAAGCCCGGGCGCAGTTTTCGGCGGAGACAATCACGCGCCGGCTCAAGGAAGCCTTGCCGCCCGAGTTTATCCTGAGCTCACCCGTGCCGGCGCCGCTGGAAAAACTGCAGGGTCATTTTCGTTTTCACATTCTGATGCGCGGCGCAGCCATCATGCGTCTGAGCCGTCTTATCCGCGAGACACTCGACAAACTCCCGCTTCCAGAGGACGTCGTCGCCTCGGTAGACGTCGATCCGTATCAATTGCTTTGATCCGCTGGGATCGCGTCGCCACTGTTTTCTGTAGCCCTCGCCCTGAGGGCGATGGGGGTGCTATTTTTTGATCAACTTCGGGACCTCGCTTTTCCCCAGGGTGGTAAACGCGGCTACGGCGCTGTTCGCGCTGGAGTCGATCAGGCGGAGGAGGCCAATTTCCAAATTCAGTTTCTTCCCCTGGAGGCGAATCGCTTTCAGTTTCAGGCCTTCGCGCCCCCGGAGCGCGATCTTCGGCATCAGGGCGGCCGCTTTCAGGGGAGCAAGGGAGCGAAGCAAAGTCTCAATGGCGTTCAGTTCTGCGACGGTCCGCGGACGGACGTGATGATTTAGGCAGATCTGGTCCGTCATCCGGCGCATGACGAAGGTGTCGAATAATTGCAGCATTCGCTGCTGGTGGAGCTCGGAAAACTGGATCACGCGCCGTTTCCACCAGGGATGGTTCTGGGCGACGATCAGGGCAAATTCATCATGGCAAAGCCGCTCGTAACGCAGGTTCGGGGAATGCCGGGTCAGGAATCCAAGGCCCACATCCATCCTTCCTTCCTCGAGGGCGGTTTCAATCTCGGTCGATGAAATTTCCTCAACCGTGAGGCTGATCCCGGGATGCTTGGCGGCGAACCGGCCCAGGAGGTGGGGCATCAGGGCGACATTCAGAATGGGGACAACGCCGACATGAAGCGCGCCCCGCAATTGTCCCGGTTCGCTGGCGACTTCCTGAAGGAAATTCTCGAGCTGCCGGAGAACGGCGCGGGCGTGTTCCTGGAAGATCAGTCCGGTGGAAGTGAGAAGAATTCGCTTGCCCCGGCGCTGGAAGAGCGAGACCCGCAATCCTGCTTCCAGGTCGCGCATTTGCTGGGAAACGCTGGGCTGGGAAATCCCGAGACGGTCCGCGGCGCGGCTGAAACTGCCGGCCTCCGCCACGGCGAGAAAGTAGCGCAGATGGCGAATCTCCAGAGGATCGTGCATGGCAGGGAATACTGAGGGACGGAGGTCGCAAATGCAATGAAGCAGCCGGACTTTACAGCGGAGGAGATTAGGCTTTCAT
>JBBRMO010000027.1:0-11950 GCA_038230815.1 Chthoniobacterales bacterium | reverse complement strand
GTGTTGCGGCCAGAGGATCAGGCCGTTTAATAGCGCCACGATGGCGACGAACGCGATCAGCATTCCCATCACGTTGATCGAAAGCATGACGCCTTCGCTCGCGCCCGTGCAGAGAGCGTCGATGCTATTCGTCGCCGTCCGCTTCGTGTCAAAATGACAGCGCTCACCTGTTTCGCTCGGGTTGGTCTCGGGAAACATCACCTTGGAGACAAGCAAACCCGCCGGCGCGCCCAGAACCGACGCCGTCAGAATATGACCCGCGCTCAGTCCTTCCATTCCCGCGTACACCGCCATCACTCCGGTCGCGATCGTGGACATCCCGGTCACCATCAACGCCATCATCTCGCTCTGCGTCATCTTTGGCAGATACGGTTTGATCACGAGCGCGGCTTCCGTTTGTCCGAGGAAAATGTTGCTGGCGCCGGCCAGGCTCTCGCTGCCACTGGTCCGCATCGTTTTCATCATCACCCACGCCATCGCCGCGACGACCTTTTGGAGGACGCCCCAATAATAGAGGAGCGAGGAGAGCGATGAGATGAGGATGATGGTCGCCGTGACCGAGATCGCGAAAACGTATCCGCCGGTGGGACCAAACGTCTTGTGCAACATATCCCCATCCGCCAGAGGACCGAAGACCATCTTCGCCCCGGTGTTGGCGTAGGCGTTAAGCTGGTCCATTACGACCTGCGCGCCCTGGAAAAGCCGCAAACCGATCGGCGTTTTCAGAATAAAAAGCGCGAAGATAAATTGCAGGACCATTCCCCAAATGACCGTGCGCCAGGGAAACCGTTTGCGGTTGTTCGACAAAAGCCAGGCGCACCCGAGCATCGCCACGAGCCCGAGCACGCTGATTAATCGCAGTGGCATACCTCATCTACTACAACCGCTCCGATGAAGTCCATGTCTATGCCGGCTTATTCGCCGCGGCATCAACTCCGTTAAGATTGACAATGCTACAAGGAATGTCCCAACCCCCGGAATTTACCGCGAGCGGAGAATTGTCTGAGGAAATGTAAGCTAAATTTTACCAGCCTGGCGGCTTCGTAAATAAACCGTTAGCGTCGTTCCATGTCACGGCGTTTGCGATGCACGCCGTGCTGATCGGGGCCCTCTCCATGTTCATGCTGCACGTCGTCCGGGGCCGACGGCCGCGCTGAGATCAATCCGGCGGTGCCGCGGAACGGGTAAATCAGTTGGGCCCATAGCGTGGACGGGACCGGTTCACCGGCGATGCCGAACTCGGTGGGATGTTTGCCTTTCGGCAGATACAACGTTCCGAAAATCAGGTCGAACACGGGGAAAAGGCCGGCAAAGTTCTTGTCCAAACCTTCCTCCTCTTTGGTGTGATGCCAGCGATGAAATTCGGGACTGGCGATCAGGTATTTGAGCGGCCCAAAATGCCACGAGACATTCGCGTGTTCGAAAATGGCGTAGAAGGTGAGAAACGGCAGATAGGCCGCCACCACCGCGGGCGAAAAACCGAGGAGAACGAAGGGCAGCGCCTGGCAAACCCGGCTGACAATCTCGTTGACCGGATGCAGACGAACGGAAGACAACCAATCGAGCTCCTTGGAGCTGTGATGAATGGCGTGGAAAGGCCAGAGCCGGCGGCCATGGAAGAGGCGATGCGTCCAGTAGCCGATGAAGTCGCCGACAAACAGAATCGCGATGACCTGGAGCCATTTCGGAAGAGCCAGCACGGGTCCGTAGCCCGCCAAAATCGCGTTGCGATCGAGGGAACGGCCGAGTAGCCACAGGATCGGCACGAGCGTTACCAGAACCGCGAGCTGGCTCAACGGCTTCGAGATGAGGGGCGTAAAGAACCAATAGAACGCATCGGTTCGATATCCGCGCCGTTGCCAACGGCGTTGGGCCGGCACCCCGGGCCAGAAAAATTCGACGGCCCAAAAAATGAGAGTCAGGACCACAAACGCGACGAGCAGTCCTGCGATTCGTTTGCCCATTATAAATTGAAACACCGGAAAACGGCGAAGGTTGGGATGTTGGGTTTTCCAGCGCGAATCTGGGACTCGGGTAGGGCGAGACTCTGTCGAGCCGCGTGTCGCGGCGCGTTTATTACTCGAAAATAGTTATTGCCCTCCCCCCTCCCAAGAATCCGTAATCTGGACATGAAAATCCATTTGGACGCCTCGTGCCGAAGGTCCCCCGCGAACGCCACGCGCTCCTGCTCAGGGGTCGGGTTGACGCTGGTCTCCATCCTTGGATTATTTGTGATCGGGAATGCATCGGCAGCCCCGGACGATTCGAAGGCGCAACCGAAAAAGGAACATCTCGCCGCCCTGTTCGCGGAGAAAGATGCGCGGACGCCGGCGCAGAACAAACTCGATTCGCACCTCCTCTATGGAGCACGCAAGCATCGAGGCGAATCGCCCGTGCCGGGAATTGAAACGCTTCAGGTGGACGTGCCAGCGATGGACGAGAAGGGGCGCGTCACGGTGGAGATCCGGGGGAACGTGACTGGAGATCTGCTGGCGGAAATCGACAAGCTGGGCGGCAAGACGTTGAGCAGTTTCCCCAAGGATCGAAATATTACGGCGGCGGTGCCGCTCCAGCGCCTGGAGAAACTGGCGGCCCACGAGAGCGTCGAATTCATTCAGCTGCCGCCGCCAGCGCAGGCAAACACCGGCGTAGTCGATACGGAGGGCGACCAAACGCATGGAGCGTTCGGAATATCGGGCGCGCGGTTCCGGTTTGGAACCGATGGTACCGGGGTGAAAGTGGGGATTATTTCCGATGGCGTGGATTCGCTCGCCATTTCAAAAGGGATCGGCGACATCGCCGCGAACGCTACGGTCCTGACCGGCCAGGCAGGGACTGGTGATGAAGGCACGGCGATGATGGAGATCGTGCAGGACATCGCGCCGGGCGCTCAACTTTTTTTTGCCACCAGGGGCACCTCTCCGGCGGCCATGGCCCAGAACATTCGGGACCTCAAAGCGGCTGGCTGCACGGTCATCATCGATGACATTAGCTTCTCCAACGAGTCTCCGTTCCAGGATGGCCCGATTGCCCAGGCGGTGAACGAAGTTTCGGCTGCGGGCGTACTTTACTTTTCATCGGCGGCCAATTCCGGAAACAAAGATTCGAATACGGCCAGCACATGGGAAGGCGATTTTCTTGACGGGGGCGCGACGCCTCCTCCCGGGTTCCCGGGCCAGCTCCACAGCTTTGGCGCGAAAAGCTTTGATACCAACCCCGGGAACAGCGGTCCAAAAAGGACACGTATCGATTTTTTCTGGAACGATCCGCTCGGCGCTTCGACCAATGACTACGACCTGATCGGAACGGACGATGCCCAGAACATAGTCGATCTGTCGACTAACACGCAAAACGGGACCCAGGACCCATACGAATTCATTTCCAAGGGAGATCCCTCGAACGGCAAAGGCCGGCGCGGAACCCGCATTTATATCTTGAAGCACGCCGACGCGGCGACCCGGTTTCTTCATCTCTCCACGGACCGCGATCCGCTCGAAATCTCGACGGCGGGCAGCACACACGGCCATAATGCCTCCGGGGCGGTGAACGCCTTTTCCGTGGCTGCCGCGGCGGCGACCACACCTGAGGATGCGGACGATTCGCCCGGACCGTTTCCGAATCTCTTCACGACCGCGAGCAAGTTCGAGCCGTTCACCTCGGACGGGCCGCGCCGAATTTTTTACCAGGCAAATGGAACGCCGATTACGCCTGGCAATTTGACCGCGACCGGCGGCCTGCTTCTCCAAAAACCGGACCTCACGGCAGCGGACGGCGTAACGACGTCGGTGCCGACTATTATGGGTCCGCCTAACGCCGGCTTTCATCCTTTCTTTGGGACTTCCGCGGCGGCCCCGCACGCGGGTGCGATCGCCGCGCTTCTCAAAGCGAAATATCCGGCAGCGACCGCGGCGCAGATTCGAGACGCGATGGTAAGCACTGCGCTCGACATCGGCGCGGCCGGCTGGGACCGGGACAGCGGAGCGGGTATTGTCATGCCGATCCCGGCAATGACCAAGCTGGGCACGCCGCCTACTATTATAGCGCTGGTCGGGTCGGCCGGGTCCAATTACTCACTGAATCCAAACCAGCCCATTCAAAAGACGACGTCGCAGACCAACGTGACGGCGAATGTGCGAGTGACTGGAGCGCCGGTGGGCGGAGGATCGGTCCATCTCTTTACCCAGGATGGGACGGCTCGCTGCGCCGTTCCCTTTCATGAATACGATTGTCTAGACCAAACTATCAGCTTCCCCGCAGGAGACAGCACGACGCCTGTTCCGATAAATATTTTCCCGACCAGCCAGGATTTTTTCCCAAGCGGCGATGGAACTTTCACCGTTAATCTGAACAACCCCATCCATGGAACGATCTCAACCGCGCAAGCGACGATCACGATCGTCGACACAACGGCTCCGAACGTAACGCTTACTGCCGCCGACACCCAGGTGGTGGAGGCGAATCCCCTGGCCCCGGTGCCGGGAGGCACAGTTTACGCAGACTTTGTTCTCACTCTATCAGGCGTCAGCGACCGGTTTATCACTGTGAATGTAGCCACTGCTGATGGCACGGCGAACGCGACGAATAACGTAATGACCAATGATTATACCGCCGTCCAGGGGCTCGTCGTCTTCGCGCCCGGTGACACGAAAAAAATCGTCAGTGTTCCGGTGGAACACACACCGATCAGCAATGAGCCGGAAGAAACCTTCTCGCTCATGGTAACCAATCCCGTGAACGTCACGATTTCGAAAAATACGGCGACATGCACTATCCACCAGCCGGTTACGCCGGGCCCGGCGGTTAACATCTCCACGCGGATGCGCGTCCTGACCGGGAATAACGTGCTCATCGCCGGTTTCATCGTTACCGGCACGCAGCCCAAAAAGGTTATCATCCGCGGGATCGCACCTTCCCTGGCCGGGATTCTTCCGGGCGCGCTGACGGACACAACTCTGGAGTTGCATCAGGGCAACACGACCCTCGCGACTAACGATAATTGGAAAATCAACGATCAGACGCAGCAGTCCCAGGAGACGGAGGTTCGCGCCACGACGATTCCGCCTAGCAATGACCTGGAATCGGCGATCATCGCCACCCTAAATCCCGGCGCTTACACCGCGATTTTGGCCGGAAAGAACGGCGGGCAAGGGATCGGCGTAGTCGAGGTTTACGATCTCTCGCTCAACTCTTTTTCCCAGCTCGCCAACATCAGCACCCGGGGATTTGTCGACAGCGGCGATAACGTCATGATCGGCGGTTTCATCGTCGGAGCGACCAGCGAATCCGGACCCAGCCGCCTGATCATCCGGGCGCTCGGTCCCTCGCTGCCGCTGACCGGAACGCTCCAGGACCCGACGCTCGAATTGCATGACAGCAGCGGCACCACCATTGCCTCCAATGACAACTGGAAAGACACCCAGGAGGCGGAGATTCGGTTCACGACAATTCCACCCTCGGATGATCGCGAAGCCGCGATCGTCCAAACTTTGCCAAGCGGCGCCTACACCGCCGTGGTGCGAGGAAAAGGCGGGACCGTTGGCATCGCGCTCGTGGAAGTTTACAAGGTTAATTAGCCCGCTCGCTCACACTTGGAACCGAAAGCGGTCTGGCGACGGCTGTCCGAATGCACTCGCATTTTGCGGCCGAAATTTGCCGTAAAATTGCGAGGAATGGCTTCCCATGGCATAGGTGCTTCCGCTTTCGGCCGGAACCGATGTCCGATTGAAAATAGGCAAACGGAATCTCTTAATCCTCGCAGCGCTTTTTATCGGAGCCGGGCATCTAAATGAAGCAAAGAATTCTTCTTCTTTCCCTGCTCTCTCTGCTCCAGTTCACTCTGGTCCACTTTTTTTTGATCCAGCGCTTCCCTAATTCCGGGGACGAGCAGGCCTACCTCTACCAGGCCAAACTATTTTCCCGCGGCCAGCTTTATGTGGAAGACCCGATCTACGACCGGGCCCATCCGCTCAACAAGTTCGTGCGGGCTGATGCTCTGGATGACTTTAACGGCCATCGATTTCCGAAGTACGATCCGGGCTGGGCCCTGCTGCTGGGAGCCGGAACGCTGATCGGTGCCGCCTGGCTGGTCGCTCCCCTATTTGGCGCGCTCACGGTCTTTCTCCTCCTCTCCCATGTCCGCAAACGGATCGGAGACGAGTTCGTCTCGACGATGTGGTGGCTGGTCACTCTCTGCTCTTTCTTTTCCTTCAGTGTCGCCAATTTCGGATCCCATACGGCGACAATGGCGATTCTCTTCGGTGTGTTCCTGATCTACGACACCTTCGAAGAGTCGCGGTGGTGGCTCTTTGGCGCGGGTTTGCTCCTGGGTTATACCTCCCTCATCCGGTATCTCGACTGGATCCCGATGATGGCATGGATCGGCTTCGATCTGTTGCGCAGGAGAAAGATCACGGCCCTGGTTCCACTCCTGTTGGGCTTCGGTCTGCTCGCCTCCGGTCATCTCTTTTACAACAGTCTCATAACGGGAAATGCCTTTCTGCCCCCGGCGGTCCATGATGCGAGAGGAAATCTGCAGGCCCGTCTCGGCTTTTGGTGGGGCGCCTTCGGTGTCACGGGAATCCGACTCTTCCGGGTGCTGTATACATTTCCGCCGGTTATTTTCCTTGCGGCCTGCCTGATCCGGCGGTGCCAAAGCGCGAGGTTGAAAATCTACCTCGGCCTCTTCGCGCTCAACGTCTGTCTCTATTTTGTCTATGCCTGGGGTGAGGCAGGGCCGGGGCCGCGCTACTACTTCCCCTACTTTCCATTTCTCTTTCTCGCGGTGGTCGAGGTCTATCGATTCCACCGGGCGGATAGATTCGGTAGAATCGGATGGCGCGCCTCCATGGTTTGCCTGGTCCTTTGCAGCATTGGATATGGTGCCGTCCAAACCGTCGAAATTTACAGGCGCCGCGATTTGGAACGCACTGTCGCGATGATTCCAGAGAAGAAGAAGATCATTTTGCTCGGAAGCGGCACCTACAAGATGGACATACCCGATCTGGTCCGGAATCCCCCGGATTTATGGTCGGCCGATCTCCTTTACTTCGATTACAGCGACGGAGCGGGAATCGGCGAGTTGTTAAAAAAATTTCCAGGCTACGGCGTTTACTTCTATCACTACCCTGGCTCGCTTCGACCTTGGACGGAATGAAAGACGGCGGGGCCATCGGAAAAAGGAAGCGGACTATCTTCGGGGCATTAATTCCGTTGCCTGTTCCACGAGGGGCAAGTAAAACCGGGCGGGTTCGCTCTCTCTGATGGCGCGTGACGTTTTTATTTCCCACTCGGCGCAGGACAAAAAAGTAGCCGACACGCTTTGTGCTGCGCTCGAAGAGTCTGGCATCCGGTGTTGGGTGGCTCCGCGCGACGTGCGACCGGGCCGCTCGTTTCCCGGGGAGATCACGCGCGCGATTCAGCAAAGCAAAGTGATGCTGCTGATTTTCTCCCGGCATTCGAACAGCTCGGAACAGGTGCTGCGGGAAGTCCAACTCGCCGTTGATTGTCGGGTGCCGATCGTCCGGCTGCGGATCGAAGATATTCCCCTGAGTGACGACCTCCGTTACTACCTTAGCACGCCGCACTGGCTCGATGCCATGGGCCATCCGCTCTCGAAACATATTCCACCCGTCCGAGAAGCTCTCAGGGAACTGCTCACGCAATCATCGACGGAGGGCGAAGAAACTTCCGTGGCGCCTCAGCTCCGACCGTCCGAAGCGACGACGAAACAGGGGCCGGGCCCGGAGGAGAAGAAGTCCCCGGCAAAAGGGAGACTGTTTGCGATCGGCGCGCTTATTCTCGCGGTTCTCCTCGTGGCGCTTTGGTTGGTCCGTTCGGAAAAGAAAACGGGAGTCATCGTCGTCCCCGCTGCCACTCCACAACAAACAGCCCAGCCGTCGTCGAGCACGACGGCTTCACCGCTCCTTTCCGCCGCGCCAACCGTCACCCCCGTCGTGGTTACCGCGACGCCTTCACCAACCGCGCCGGAGGAGACGGAAACACCGGAAGCCAGACCTTCACCGAGCGCCATCACCGAGCCGAACAAAAAAGCGCCGTCACGGCGCGCCAACCGAACCTGGCAGGCCTGGATGGATGAATTCGTCCACAACTTCATTGCCAGCAATGAAACGAGCGACCTCGACCTGGCGCTCTCGTTTTATGCGCCCACCGTAGATCTTTTTGAAGAAGGCAGGAAATCAATCGACGCCATCCGGCTCGATGTGGATTCTTACAATGCCCGCTGGCCCAGTCGCCGCGCGACGATCCGGGGAGATGTGCGTTTGAGCGAAAAATCACCCGATCACAATTACACGGCGAGTTTCGAGCACGATTATTATGTAGAGAACCCGGGCCGCGGCGAGTGGATCAATGGCGCGGTGGCGGTGGACCTGCAAATCACGATCAACGGCGACGGCTTTCCCCGAATTGTTTCGATGAAGCAGAAGACCCTGCGGAAGGACAAGGGAACGATGCAGAAGCGGTAGCCTGGCGAGGTCGCGCCTGGCGTTTTCGCTTCCTTTAAAGCAGGTCGCCAAAACTGAGGTAAAGGGCGCGGCGAATTCGCCGGGCGGCTTTAGTCGCCAGTTCGACTGGCTTCTCCATTAATTCCAGCGCGAAAGGAACGAGTGAATCATGGCGCGGCGGCAGCTCAATCGCTCCAATGTGGAGGGATCGAATCTTCCGGAACGGCCAGCGGTCAAAGAGCCATTCGGCGCCGTAGGGCATGGCTTCTTCGATTCCTCTTCCGGCATCCCGCTCCGCCTTCCCCAGGGTGCCGAGCTGAATGTCATGCAATCCGATCCAGGCGCCGCTTTGAAGGTAGGGCGCGAGGCGAAGCACATCGAGAAGTGGCCAGGGATGCCGGTGATCCGCATCGATGAAGGCGAGACCAAATTCCCCGCGCGCTGCGATCTCGCGGACGAAATTAGAATCGACGCCCGTATGCACCCGCACCGTGGAGACGAGATCCGGAACCAATTCCCCGATTTCGAAACCAATGGGCCGCGATGGCTCGATGCTGCAGTGAGTGTGGCAGTCGATGGTTTCGACGGTGATGCCGTCTCCAGAGTCCGTGCCATGCTGGCGATGAACGGCGGCAGCTATAATCGCCGTCGAAAAGCCAGTCAAGGTGCCGATCTCGATGACCCGGCGTGGCGCGAGGATGCTCAGGAGAGCCGTGAGAAAAAAATAATCGCGTGAACCGATGCCGCCGGGATAACGGACCTGATCGCGGTCGACCATCGCGTGAAGAAAATCCGTCTCGCCGGATGCGGGGATTTTTCCGGGGGCACCCAGCTCTTCGGCCAGCTGCCGATACTTAATCTCAAACTGCTCGAAAGATTGGAACTCGCCAATGTCGAGATAACGGGGGGACGATGTGGGCAGACCACGCCGAACCGCATCTCGCGTTTTCCGGAGAATTTCGAAGCGGCGGCCAGGAGGCGCGTGCCGCCAAAGATTTAAGCAATCGGAAACCGTAAGTCTCAAGCCGGATAATCTTCGCCGGAGTCCGCCGACAAACAAATGCTTGCTCGCCTCCGGGAAAAGAAAGAGGCGGCTGGAAACCAGCCGCCTCTCCGATTTGAATGGATGCGCGATTATTTGCCGGTTTTCACGAACTGGACGCAATCGCCCTGACTCTTAAAAACACTTCCGTCAGGATGAACAGCCGTCCTCCAGCCCCCGTTTTTGCATTGAGCTTCGGTCATGGGCACATTGTTACCGATACAAGAGTTGGGCGTGGGTGCGATTCGCCACGGCGCATAAAGAATGCCCGGGCTGATTCGTGCCCCGTGACCGCGGCCGACGGGTCCCGGTCCGTCCGCGCTTCCCCACCAGTTGCAACCCGCGCCGAGCAGGGACGGAAAGGTGGAATTGTCCGGCAGCCTTATCCCATACGCCGTGGCGGTCAGGTTAAAGTTGTTGCCGCTAACTGACGTCGTATCGGCCCGCGGATCATTGTTGATCCAGACCGCGGCGACGTCTCCCGAGGCGCTGTTGAGGTTGGTAAAATCATTGTTCTGGACAAGCGGAACCACCAGTTCGCATTCGAGGCTGACCGCATGCACCCAGGCCGCGCCGGTTAGATTACTGATGTGGTTGCTGAGAAACTGAAGACTGGCGGAGGTGAGCGACGCCTTCCCCATCAAAAGCGCGTAAGCCCCCTGGCCAGTGCTCGTGATACCCGTAATCGTATTGTCCTTGATGAAAAGGATGTCGCTGAGATCGACGGTCGCGCTGTCGACCAGGATCGCTTCGGCAGAACCAGGACTGGTTACATTGCTGATCGTGTTGCTTGAGATGTTTACGTTGTCGGGTCCGTTTTCCAGATAAACTCCCTGCGCTACTCCACTCGCGGCGCTGATGCCGTCAATAAAGTTGTTCAAGGTCGCCGCATCGTTGCCATTGGCCTTTATGTCGACGCCCATGGCGGGGCCCGTCGCCACCGAATTTTTCATTGAAAACCCGTCTACCGTCACACTCGCCGCGTCGATCATGAAAACCGCGCTGGGACCGGTAGGATTTCCACCGATGACGGTGGACTCGGCCGGACCGGCCGAGGTGCGGCCCGCGATCAATTGACCAGCCTGGGCTCCATTGAGGGTCACGGATCTTGTGACGGTGACATTTTCCAGGTAAACGCCGGGAGCAACGTTGATGATGCTGCAAGTGGGGTCGTTCACCGCGGCTTGGATTGTGGGATAACCGGCGGAAGGGACAGAGCAGGTGGCGGCCCCGGTTGTCAGGGCGTTGGCTACGAGACTCACGGCGACAAGAAGTGGGAGTTTCCAATTTCGGATTTTCATAATGGTTTTTCTGTTGTGATGTTTTAGGCAGACGGATTGGTTGTGGCGGAACGTGCCATCATCCCTGCTGATTTTTCAGCGGAGATTTTTCATGAGCGAACGGCGACGCCGGGGAGTACGCAGTTCCCGGGCCTTTGTTCCCCACATTACGGAAAAATAATACAGGAGGGACCGGAAACTTCGCCTTAAAACTTCAGCGATGGTGCGAGCAGGTGCGTCCACCAGGCAAAGGTAAGGAAAATCACGCTCGCAATGAGAAGGAGGGTCGGATGAACCCGCGTCCACCAATTCAGGCCAGTGGCCCGCCAGAATCGCACCGTCGTTACCGCTAGAACTCCCAGGCCCAGGGCGGCCATCCAACCCAGAACGTGGGCCGTGCTGAGCCATGGATTTAATCCGTCACCGATGAAGGCAATATTTTTGTCGGCCATACTAAGCGGTAGCACAATCAGCAGGACGAACCCGATCTCCAGCAGACAGACGACGCGGGAGAGCAGATAGAGCGTGCGATCGATTCGCGTGGAAAGAAGCGGTCGACCATAGCGCCTGCGAACGATCACTGCGACCGGCCAGAGCACGATCGTGAGGACGAGGAGACCGAGACTCACGATTAACGTGGGGAGCAGAACTTTTTTATTCGCAAGACCGGTGACCCGCTGCGCGATCTGGATCGGCGTCGAGGGCAGGAGATCGGTCACAGCGCCATTCGCGTCGCGGCGAAAGGCGATGAGATCGGGCCCGTCCATTTCGCGATACACCAGAGGCCCGATCTCGCGCCACCGTTTCAATCCGCCGCGCAGACTTTGCATCCCTTCGATGGTCAAAACTCCGTCCGGATCCGCGCCCACCGAAAACTGGCCAAGGACTGCGGCCACTTTCAAGAGGGTTGATTCCCCTCGCCGGCTCCCGTTGTAAAGGCCACTCACCGCCCGCCCGTCGGCTTGGGCTGTCTTCACATCGATCAAGGGCAACGCCGTTACCGGCTCGGGAAAATAGCGATTCAAAAAAGTGCGGATGACTTCCGTGCGTCCGCCTCCGGGACGAGAGCCCGCACTCTTATAAGAAATGAAAAGGCCCACGTGCGCTGCGGGCATCAGGATCAGATCGCTGTGGAAATAAATCTTGTCGCCACCATGCCCCACGAT
>JBBRMO010000026.1:0-11995 GCA_038230815.1 Chthoniobacterales bacterium | reverse complement strand
GATTGCGTTTGATCAGGGTCCCCAACTTTTGCAATTGGGCGATCGCGCCCGGCTGCAAATCGGCGCTGTCGTAACTGAAAAGTTGATCGTCCGGCATCCGCAATTTCGTCCCGGAACCGAGCGGCCCTTTCTGCGAAAGCAGGGAATCGAGATCGCTGAATCCCGGCGTCTTGTTTCGTGTCGGACCAGTGCTGTCTCCCGGAAGCTTGGTGAAAGTATTGGGGCGTTTGATGGTCGTGCTCGTCGCCAGCTCCGTCCCGGTCAGCGCCGGTTGCGGCCGGCCCGAAGTCGCGGAGTCGTTTAAAAGATTCTGCTCGCGAGTCGCGTTCGGACTCTTGGAAAGCGATTGGGAGCTGCTTTGCTCGATCTCCGTCATGACGGAATCAGGATTCTGTTCGACCTTCGGGGTGTCGGGCAGAACATCACGGGTATCGTCCGGCAACGCCGTACTCGCGTGGACATCATCCAAAAGCTGGTCGAACGATTTTTTCTCATCAGGAAGCTGGACGTCCGTTTTTTGGGGGTCCGGTTTCGCCGCCGCATCGGTTTGATCAATGGCCGGCTTCTCGAGCGGCTGCATCTCGATATTTTTGACCTTGAAAGTCGGAACCTGAACCCGGTTTTCCACAATCGCGTCCGTTGATTTGATTCTTGTGCGGTAAAAATAGCCGCAGAGCGCTCCGTGAAGCGCGAGTGAGACCAGGAGCCCGACGAAAAGCCAGTTCCGTTGCTTGTTCCCTTGAAGCAACGCCTCGTCCAAGTCGGTGAATTCGGAGGTCCTCATTTGAATTGTTAGAAAGCAACCGGCACCAGCCGTTCAATGTCAATAGCTGGATCGAGCGCTCCGCCGTCGATGGCAAATTTTTGCCGGCGGAAGCATCAGGCTCCCCCAGACTGGGTTCGCGCGATGAAAGCCTGGGCCGCCCGGCGAATCTCGTCCGCCACGCGCGCTTCGGGTGAGACGAACTTCGGCGTGAACCACGGGAATAATCCGATCAAGTCGTGGGTGACGAGAATCTGGCCGTCACAATGCGAGCCCGAGCCGATGCCGATCGTCGGAATTTCGAGCGCGCCGGTGATTTGGCGCGCCGCCTCGGGGCTGACAATCTCGAGCACGACCGCAAAGACGCCGGCTTTTTCCACGGCTCGCGCGTCACGCAACAGCCCTTCGGCTTCGGCCTGGGTACGACCTTTGACCTTGTAGCCGCCTTCCTCGCGCACGCTTTGGGGAAGCATGCCGATGTGCCCCATAACGGGAATACCCGCGGCGATGATTGCCTCGAGTTGCGCGACATGGCTGGCGCCGCCCTCCAGTTTAACGGCGTGCGCTCCGGCCTCGACCAGGGCGCGCGCGGATGAAACCGCCTGGTCCGGATCATCGTAGGTATGGATCGGCAGATCGCCGACCAGCACCGCCCGCTGCACCCCGCGCGCGACCGCCCGGGTATGATGAACCATTTGCTCCAGCGTGACCTGGGTCGTGTCCTCATAACCAAGCACGACCATGCCTAACGAATCACCCACCAGGATCACGTCGATGCCGGTTTCATCGAGCAGACGCGCGGTCGGGTAATCGTAGGCCGTCAGGGCCGTGATTCGTTCCCCGCGCCGCTTTTTCTCCCGAAAATCCTGCATGGGACTGGACCCTACCACTCCAACTCGCGCCGCACCACTCCGACGCTGGGGTCGAGCCGAAGGAGCAACGAACTGAGGGCTTCTTTCTCTCCCGGAAGGATGAGATCTGGCCGGATATCGGCGAGCGGCCGCAGGACGAACTCGCGCTCTACGATGCGGGGATGAGGCAGCTGCAACTCACTGGTCTCGATCACCCGCTCGCCGAAATAGAGCAGGTCGAGATCGATGGGTCGGGAAATGTTTCGCGCATGCGCCGCGGGGCGGCCGAGCATTTTTTCTATCGCGGCCAGCCCGCGCAATAATTCCCCAGGCTCGCCGGAATATCCGAATTCGATCGCCGCATTGAGGAATTTCGTCGCGCCTTCTTCGCAGCCGACCGGCTCGGTCTCGTAGATGGCGGACGATTGCAGGGGAGGCAGGACGCCAGGGAGCGCGGCAATTTCTTTTCGCGCCTTGCGGAGGCTCGCGAGACGCTCGCCGAGATTGGAACCGAGCGCGACGCCAGCTCTCATGGTTGTGGCCGGGATCGACGATCCCGGCTCCAGTTACAGGCCCAGGACATCTTCCATGCTGTAAAGACCGGGCGGCTTGCCGATGATCCAGCGCGCGGCGCGCAAGGCGCCGAGAGCAAAAGTTTCCCGACTCGACGCCTTGTGGACAAGCTCGAGCCGTTCCCCCGCCCCGGCAAAAATCACCGTATGATCGCCCACGACATCGCCGCCACGGATTGAGTGAAGGCCTATCTCGTTCGCGGGCCGTTCTCCAGGCAGACCCTCGCGACCATGCCGGACGTCTTTTCCATAATCCAACTTCCGCGCTTCACCCAGGATCTCCGCTAACTTTCTCGCGGTTCCGCTGGGCGCGTCCTTCTTCAGACGGTGATGCATTTCGGTGATTTCGAGATCGAAATCGGGGCCGAGCATTTGCGCCGCTTTTCGCGTCAGCCAAAAAAGCGCGTTCACGCCCACGCTGAAGTTTGGTGAAAATACAACCGGGAGCGCGGTCGCCATCTCCTCGATCCGTTCACGTTCTTTTTGAGAATGACCGGTGGTCCCGATCACGGCCGGCTTCGCGGCGTCCCGGCAGACACGGAAAAGGACGTCGGTAGCGGTGGGATTGCTGAAATCGATAACGACATCGCACGCGTCGATGGGTTTTGTCAGGTCGTCTCCAAGATCGAGGCCCGCCGCTATCTCAACGCCCGATTTTTGTGCGGCGGATGCGATCGCCTGGCCCATCCGGCCTTTCGCGCCCAGCAACAAAACGCGCACCATCTTTTTCACTCGCCTCCAGCGAAGGCCTCGAGAGTCTTGCGCAGGCGGGCCTGGTTCGCGGCCGTCATTTCGCATAACGGCAACCGGCATTCGGCCGACATCACCCCGCGCCACGAGAGTGCCGTCTTCACCGGCACCGGGTTGGGTTCGATGAACAGGTCCTTGAAGACCGGCAACATTTTCAGGTGGAACTCGCACGCGCTTTTCGTGTCGCCAGCCCGAAACGACTGGACCAGCGCGACGACTTCCGCCGGAAACAAGTTCGAAACGACACTGACCACGCCGACCGCGCCGACCGAGAGGAACGGCAGCGTCAGCGAATCGTCTCCGCTGAGAATGGTAAACGCCTCCGGCAACCGCGCGCGCAACTCGCTGACCCGATCGACGCTGCCGCCGGCTTCCTTGATCGAAACGATGTTTGCGCAATCCATCGCGAGCCGCTCGACGGTTTCGGGCCCGATATCCACAGCGCAGCGCCCGGGAATATTATAAAGCATGATCGGCGCGGCTGTCGCCTGGGCGATCGCCTGGAAATGCCGAAACAACCCTTCCTGGCTCGGTTTGTTGTAGTAAGGCGCGACGACCAGCATGCCATCGACTCCCATCTTTTCCGCCGCGCGGGTCGCCGCGATCGTGGCGGCGGTGGAGTTTGATCCCGTCCCCGCCAGCACCTGGCAGCGGCCCTTTCCGATCTCCACGGCAATCCGGATGACCTGTTCGCGTTCGGCCGCGGAAAGCGTCGGCGACTCGCCCGTGGTCCCGACGGCGATCACGCCCGTCACCGCATCGGCAATCTGTCCCTCGATCAATGCCTCCAATGCCGGGACATCGATTTCTCCGTCGCGAAACGGAGTGACGATTGCGGTATAAGTTCCTCGAAACATTTGTCAGCCCTCAGTTAGATCGAGTCCCGCGGCCGCGAGATCGCTCGATGCCGAAAAGTGGCCCCGAAAGCTTTCGGGGCAAAATAAAAACATCGCGCGGCGGGGCGCACGATCCACCGGTCTTCAAACCTCGATGGTCCCTTCGAACACGAAGTCCGCCGGACCGGTCAAGGTGACGTTGCGGAATTGATCGCCCGCTCGATCGAAGCCCACCTGCAGCTCGTTTCCGCCCCGGACCAGGACGCCGATTGGTCCGTCCGTCTTCTTCACCGCGGCAAAAATGAGCGCGCTCGCCACGACTCCGGTACCACAGGCCAGGGTTTCATCTTCTACTCCGCGCTCGTAAGTTCGGATCGCAATCTGGCGCGGGCCCCGCTCTTCGAGGAAATTTACATTCGCGCCCTTTGGGGCAAAAAAATCATGGCGGCGAATGGCAGATCCAAGTCCGCGGACGTCGACTTTTTCGAGATCGTCCACCGGCACCACCACGTGCGGCACTCCACTGTTCACAAAATGCGCCACAACCTGATGATTAGGCAACGGGACCGTGATCCCGACCCGCAGATCTTTTGGCTCACTCATCTCGAGCCGCACCAGCTCGCCCTGCAGTTCCGCACCGATCACTCCCGCCGGCGTTTCGAACGAGAGCTTTTCCTTCGGGCCGGCAATGCGGTCGGCATAGCGCGCGAAACAGCGGGCGCCGTTGCCGCACATCTCCGCCTCACCGCCATCGGCGTTGTAATAGCGCATTCGGAAATCAGCGCCATTCGCCGCGCGTTCCAGCACCAGCACTCCATCCGCCCCCACCCCCCGATGACGATCGCAGATCTTTACAATTTGATCCGAAGCCAGCTGCAAGTCGCCCACCCGATTATCGACCATGACGAAATCGTTCCCGGCGCCGTTCATTTTAATGAAACGCAGCATCGGCAGTTGGTTACCACAATCTCCCGGCAAAGCCAAGAAGCGGCGGTTTCCAAAACGCTGAACCAAAACTACAGCGATTTAGAAATCGCCGCTCCTTGGTTGCTTGGAAAGGGTTCGAGTTCTATTTGTCTCCGGTAGTTTTGAAAAAGCGTTTTCCAATCCTCGCCGCCGGAGCACTTCTCTTCGCCACTTGTAGTCCGGTTCTTGCCCAGATCGCTCCGGGCAAATACAACAACCTCATCCTCGACCAGATCCGCGCGATGCCCTCGGGCGGTCGATATTCCGCTTCTCGCACCGCGACCATCCGGTTGCAATCCGCCGCTCATTTTGAATCGGGCATCTTTTCCGTGGTGCCCGATGCGGCCTCTCCCAGTTATTGCTCGGGGGCCACTTATCTTGTTTTCATCAAGACCATCGAAGTCTTGCGGGCGCGCGGCTCGCTGAGCTTGGATTTCGCGACCCTCGACAGCCTTCTCATTCGGAACCAGCGCGATGGCGAAGGCATCTGGGGTCGGTGGAACGCCAACGGCCCTGGAACGGCGCGGCTTTTCCACGAAATCGACTTGGGAGGAAATTTTGACGATTTTGTCCAGGCGCAGCCGGGCGATTTTATGAAAATTTTCTGGTCGCCCGAAGTCGGAAAAGCGGAGCACGGCCATTCCGTGATTTATCTCGGCACGGAAAAAAAAGCTGGGCTCGATTACGTGAGGTTTTGGTCGAGCAACATTCCGGGTGGCTACGGCGAAAAGAGCGTCCCGAGGACGAAGATTGTGCACGCGATTTTTTCCCGACTCGACGCGCCGGCAAATTTGTCCCGCGCCCAGAGCGCCCCGCTGGTGGACAAATATTTGGCGGGGCTGCTGAGTTCGCGCTCAAGCTACGAGGAAGCGAAGGAAAAGTGCGGAATGTAAGCGGCGGTTACAAACGCCGCTCCTTGAAGGTTCATCGTTCTTTCGCGCCGGAAACAAGCGAGGCAACAAACTCACCAATTCGCGCCGGCATATCCGCTTTGGATGCGTTTTCGTTGATCTTCTGGACAATCGCGCTGCCGACTACGATCGCGTCAGCCACCTGCGCGACTTTACGCGCCTGTTCGGCAGTCGAGATGCCGAAACCCACGGCGACGGGCAAGCGCGTCCAGTTGCGGATTTCCGCGACCCGTTCCGCGAGCGACGATGCCACGCTCGTCTGAACACCGGTGACTCCTTCCCGGGAGACGTAGTAGATGAAGCCGGCGGCACGAGAGCAAATTCGTTGTACGCGCTCTGGAGGAGTCGTCGGTGCAATAAGGCGAATATGGAACGGGCCCTCCTCGGACATCGGAAGGTCCTCCTCCGGCGGAAGGTCGAGAATCAACAGGCCATCGACGCCCGCCTCGCTCGCCGCGCGATGGAAACGATCGAACCCAAACTGGAAGATCGGGTTCATGTAGGTGTAAAGAACGATTGGCATTTGGGACAGACGGCGAATTTCCCGGATGCAATCGAGGACGCCGGGCACCGTGGCCCCCGCTTCCAAGGCCCGTTGCGCCGCGAGCTGGTTAACCAACCCGTCGGCGAGTGGGTCGGAGAAGGGCACGCCGAGCTCGAGGATGTCGGTGCCTGCCTTTTCCAGCGCGAGAGCGAGGTCGACAGTTTTCGCGAGAGAGGGATCGCCGGCGCAGATGTAGGCAATGAAGGCCGTCTCGTTGCGGGCTTGGAGCGCCGCGAAACATTGGTCGATTCGATTTTGCATAAGAGCGGTTTACCTTCAGACAGTCAGGGCAGAAACGTCCAACAGCCTGCCCTGAGCGCAAGCCGAATGGGTCCAACGTTCCATGAAAGAACCTGGGAAAAACACGCTCACAATTAACGAAATTTATCATTCCATCCAGGGAGAGAGCACCTGGGCGGGCGAACCGTGCGTCTTTGTCCGGCTGACCTTTTGTGATCTGCGCTGCAGCTATTGCGACACGGAATATGCGTTCTACGAAGGGAAAAAACAGACGCTCGATGAAATCGTGGCGGCGGTGGCGGCGTTCGGGTGCCCGTTGACCGAAATCACCGGAGGCGAGCCCCTGCTCCAGAAGAATGTTCTCCCGTTGATGACGATGCTGGCGGACGCGGGGCACACGGTCCTGCTCGAGACCAGCGGCGCGCACGATATCTCGGCGGTCGACCCGCGCGTCCATCGGATCATGGATCTCAAAACGCCGGGAAGCGGTGAGTGCGAGCGAAATTTGTTTTCGAACATCGAACACCTCACCCAGCGCGATGAGGTGAAATTCGTGATCGGCTCGCGCGAAGACTACGAATGGTCACGGGAACAGGTCGCGCGCTCCCATCTGGCAAATCGCTGTCGCGCCATTTTATTTTCCCCAATCTTCGGACGGATCGACCCGCGCGAAATTGTGGATTGGATTTTGGCGGATCGATTGCCCGTCCGCTTTCAGTTACAGATGCATAAGTTCATCTGGACGCCGACGAAGCGGGGTGTTTGAACGTTGTCGCGCGAAAACCGCGGGTCATCCCGAGGCTGGTGTAGCGCGCCCAGGGATTGGCGGAAAGCTCCTTCGCTGTCTGCCCGGCTCGGGATGACACGGATGGGCAGCAGTGCCACCTTGGTTGGCGATGCGAGTTCGGCTCACAAAAGATTTTCAATTCGAAGCGGCCCAAACTCTTCCGAAGGCTCCCGAGGGCCACAAGTGCAGGCGCATGCACGGGCATAGCTTCAAGGTCGAAGTTTCCGTGGAAGGAGAAGTCGATCATGGGAGCGGCTGGGTCTACGATCATGCTGAAATTGGCGCGGCCATGAAACCTCTCATCCAGCAACTCGACCATTCATATCTCACCGAAATCGCCGGACTCGACAACCCCACCATCGAGAACATGGCCCGGTGGTTCTGGGAAAAACTCGATCCGCTTTGCCCGGGCCTTTGCGAGATCGTCGTGCACGAAACCCCGACGGCGCGCTGCGTTTATCGCGGCGAATAGCGAGTCCGTTCTCCAGCTTGCCATGTGAGTCGCGCTTTCAGCGCTCATACCGAGGACTTACTTTTCCTGGGGCGTTGCCCCAGGCTGTAAATGAAATGCGCCGTTGGCGCTCAGCGTAAGCATCTCGCCCCACAAATGCGCGAGCCGAAAGCCGCACTCCTTTAGCGCCAACGGCGCGGCAATCATCACAGCCTGGGGCAACGCCCCAGGGAACATCGCTAGCAAATCCGCGAGCGCTGAAGGCGCGCTTCAAATGCGGGTTGGCTAGTGCTTCGGGGCGCGGACCGTTCCTGTTTCCACGGCTGACTTCCGTTGCGCTACGATCCGGTCGGCGATCTCCTCGACCATCTCTTCGAGCAACATTCGCAAATGCGTCTTGGGTCGATAATCAGCCGGCGCAATGTGTTTCACACGATCGGCATGGGTCGAAAGCTGGTAGCATTTCTTGAAACCAACCCGCGCCGGGTCGTCCGGGTTGTAAACGGCAATGGCTTCGCCGCCATTTTTTTTCATGACCGTGAAACAGGGCACGTCGGTCGGACCGTCCCCAAGGTAAATCATGTTCGGAAACGGGATCGGCCGGATTTCGGCGTCCATGTGATCGTTCACATCCTGCGACATATCGAGGAGGCCCTTGTTGATCCGGAAAAGATACTGCGTCTTCTGAGTGTGACTGATCACGCGCTTTGGGAAAGTGATTCGGTCCTGCTCGTCGACGTCGAATTCGCAGCCGAAAACCGCGCGCACATAAGGGCGAAGACGGCTCCCGTCGATCAGCACCTTGAGGCCGGATGAAATGACGTAATGCTCGACGGTGATGCCGTGGGCGAGATGATCCTCTTTGAGAAGGCCCGTTCGAAACTCCTCGAACATCTCCGGGAGGCCCTTGTAAAAATTCAGCTTCTCGCCTAGCGACTTCAGCTCGTCGTTGGTGGGGCGATCCATCCCGAGGGTGTCGAGCAGCACCTTCATGTAAGCCAGCTCGTTATCGTAACCGTTTTCCCGCACGAGCTCGGAACAGCGCCGCCAGAAACCTTCAGAGTTGATCCCGAAGGCGGGAAAGACCGTCTCGTCCTGCATGTAACTGGGACTGAGCGTCTGGTCGTAATCGTAAACGATCGCGATGGTATTTTGCGGCGTGGACACGGGAAACGTTGAAGGGTTAAAGAGTTAAAGCGGAAACGTCGACTCGAAAATCCCGGGGCGCTTCATCGCTTAACTCTTCAACGATGTCCCCAGCTGTGAAACGAAATCGGCAAAGAGCGCTTCGTAACCATCGCCGCGCTCTGGATGATACTGGACGCCCAGCGCAAATGGGTAATCGCGGAGTCGGATCTGCTCGATGACATCGTCGGTCTTGCACCACGCCTCGACTTCCAGCCCCTCGCCTAATTCGTCCACTGCCTGGTGATGAGAGCTGTTGACCAGATCAAGTCGATGAGCGGCGGACCGGTCGGTCCGCAAAGGCTGAACGTTATGATCCTTCATCTCGGGGGCGTTATGGCCTGGAATATCGAGTCGCAGCGTTCCGCCCAGCGCCACATTAAAGAGCTGCATCCCTTTGCAGATGGCGAAGATGGGCAAACGCCGCCCGAGTGCCTCTTTTGTGGCCTCAAATTCCCAGCGGTCACGTTCCGGCTCGATATCCTTGTCCAGGATGGAAGGATCAGGCACTGGTTGACGGAGAAATTCCTCGGCGATATCAGGGCCGCCGCTGAGCAGGAGGCCCTGCATTTTTTCCAGCGGCACCTCCTGGATGCGGGCGTTCCAAAGCCGCACGTTCGGATGCTTCGCGAAACCACGACGAAACCATTTCTCATCTTTCGCTCGAATCCAGGTGGCGACGTGCGGCATGGCCCGACTTTGCGACCCTTCATCTCCGTTGTAAATAGCAGCCCGGCCAATCATGGAAGAACTGAAAACGGGAGTTCGCCGAATTTTCAATCTCGATCATCTCGCCAACCCAATGGCGAAAAAACGGCGCAAAGCGGTGGATCGAGCGCTCCACCTCGTGGTCGTCCTGAGCGGAGCGAAGCTATCAGAGCCCCATTAGCTCTCGGACGTATTTCACGGGCGGGCTGCCGAACGAAATCACTGTGTCGTTGTACTTCTTAAGATCAAACTTCGCGCCGTCGCGCGCCTTTGCCTGCTCGCGCAGCGCGAGATGCTCGGTTACGCCGACGAAATAAGTCGAAAGCTGCGAGGAGCTGAGACGGGCACGCTTCCATTTAGCGACCGCCTCCCCTTCCTGTTGAAATCCCTCTTTCATCATCACATCGAGCGCTTCCTGCTCGCTCATGTTCCCGGCGTGGATCGATTGATCGATGATCGCGTTGCAGATCACTCGCAGGCGCATTTTTAGTTGCTGCATTTTCACTTCCGGTCCGCCGTAACCGGCCTCTGCCATGACCTGCTCGGTGTAAACGGCCCAACCCTCGATGAAGGTGCCGCTCTGGAAGATCGCGCGGACCAGGGTCGGCGCCTTGAACTCATTCGAATGCGCCAGCTGCAGATAATGGCCCGGCATCGCTTCGTGCACGGTCAGATCGCGGATCATGAAGTTGTTGTACTCGCGGAAGAACGAGTCCTTCCGCGGCTGGTTCCAATCGTCAGGCGTGGGCGCGACTGCGAAAAAAGTCTTGCCGCTTTTCTCCAGAGCGCCCGGCGAATCGCAGTATGCGATTGACTGCCCGCGCTTGAATTCGGGCATAACGACGATGTCCACCGGGGTGCCTGGCACCGTGACAAGGTTCTTCGCTCTCACGAAATCGGTCGCCTCCTTCAGAACCGTCTTCGAATAACCGACGATGGTGCCGTCGGTCGGCCGCTGTTCCGCCAGTTTATCGAGAACGGCAGCGGTGACCTTCTTGCGATCGGCCAGCGTAGCTTCATCCGCATTCGGAAACTGTTTCTTATAGAGCGGCACTGCGGTTTCGTAGATCGCCTTCTGGGTTTGCTCGAGATCGGTGCGCGCGGCTTTCATCAGATCTTCCATCGACAAGTCGGAAGCGAGGGCGAAGCGGAGCTTCTTCCGAAACTTGTCCGCGCCGATCCGGAAATCGCCGGTCGAGCGCGGGAGCAGATCGTTTTTCAACCAGATCTTGTAATCCTCCAAAACGGCGATTGTTTTCCCCTGCAAAGACACAAGGTCGGCCTTTACCTTGGGCGCTTTATCCAGCGTTTCGTTCAGACCTTCCTTGATCAGCGAGATCGCGCCCTGGGTTTGGTCGATGGCTGTCTCGGTATAAATCTGCGGCGGAGTTTTCAGGTTCGCTTTGGCCTGCGCGATCACCGCCGGAATTTTCTCCAGGCGCGCCTTGATGCTGGCGGCGCGTTTTTCTGGCGGCGCGAAGTCACGCGCGACCAGCAGGTAAAGGCTGTTGGCGAGACTTTCGTTATAAAGGAGTGGGTTCCACTGGCGTTCCTTTAATTCCTCGATGTTGAAAATCTCGTTATCGATATTGTCCTTGAGCAAACGGACATCGACCTTGTTAGGCCCGGTGAGTTTCGTCAGATCGCTGAACGCCTCGAGTTGCTGGCGAAAATCCCGGGCGCGTTTGAGTTCCCTCGCCTCCGCCTCGTCGGAATAATCGGTCAGCTTGTCGTCGAAGCGATGATCGCCCAGGCTGGTCGCGTATTCCGGGCTCGCCTGGAGCAGACCTTCGATGTAATCCCTGGCCAGTTTCTGGAAGCGATCGTCTTCCGGCGTGGCGAACAAATTGGTGGCGCTCAGCGACACCACCCCTGCGATTAAGTAAGTGACGAGTTTCATGTTTGGTTAGGTTGGCGTTCCGCCGGCGAGCAATGGATCCTCGGGGCGCTGCGATTGCAGATAAGTCCGCTCCTTATAATGGCGCGAAACGAAGATATAGATCACCGATGTCCCGAGCATCAGATAAGTGAAGAACCGGAAGTAATTTGCACCTTCGAGATTCATCCCCATCGATTTCAATTTCGGGATCAGGAAACTAATGATGGAGGGGATTTGGTTGCCGAGCGCAATCGAGAGCAGCCACATGGCCATGAGCAGGCTCTTCATCCGGTTCGGCGCCTGGGTGTAGGCAAACTCCAGTCCGGTGATCGAGACCATGACTTCACCGGCCGACAAAATGATATAGGCCAAAAACTGCCAGCCCACGTTGGGCTGTCCACCGTGATCGATGCTCAACTGGATAATCCAGATCACGACAAACGAGAGCGCGGTCAGGAACAGGCCGATGCCGATCTTCCGGACCGGCGTCAGGGGAAAAAGGCGGTTAATCGCCGGATAGAGCCAGTAATTAAACAAAGGAATCATCGCGAG
>JBBRMO010000025.1:0-12009 GCA_038230815.1 Chthoniobacterales bacterium | reverse complement strand
TATAACCGTACCCCCCACGCCGTCGACCAAGCCGGATAATGGTCATTATAATAATGAGCATGATAAGGAACCCAAGCGGCCCGCAGCCGCTCGTGGAAGCCGGCGCGCGTTTTTCCAGGGTCGTTTCGCCCGATCCCTTGTACTCGCCGCGCGTGGCCTGGATGATGGCATTAATCCCCGCCTCGAGCCCGCCCCCATAATCCCCGGTCTTAAAATGCGGCTTGATGACGCGCTCGGTAATGTCCTTGGCGGTGATATCTGGTAACACGCCTTCGAGCCCGTAGTTGACGTGCAAAAACATTTTCCGGTCCTGGACGAAAACGAAGAGGACCGCGCCGTTATTCTTACCTTTCTGCCCAACGCCCCACTGCTCTTTGACCCGAAACGTGTAATCGAAAACGTCGGAATCACTTTCCATTTTCGGATAGATCGCGACCACGATCTGGTTTGAGGTGTCGCGTTCGAATTGGGCGAGCTTCTCGTTGAGGGCGAGTGCCTTTTCTTTCGGAACCACGTTCGCGTAATCGTTAAAATACGCGGTCGGCTTGGGCGGAATGACTTCGGCCGCGGGTGCTCGAATTACGAAAACGGTAAGGAAGATCAGCGCCGCTGCTAAAACGCGCGGCCGAAGAAGCTCCCGGCCGCAAGCGCCAAATCCCAAAGAGGTATCAAGCACCAAGCTCCAGGAGCGATTGCGCACGATCGTTTGGATTTGAAATTTGGGGCTTCTCTGCCGCTTGGAGCCTGGGATTTGGAGCTCCTCGCCTGCTACGGAGTAGCGGTCGGGTTTGGCTTGTTGAAATCAAACTTCACTTCCGGCGCTTTTTCGGCGCCCGGCGCGGCGTTGAAGAACGGCCGCGGCTTGAAGCCAAACATCTTGTTCATCATGTTGGTCGGAAACCGCTCCAGCGCCGTATTATACTCCTGTACAGCCGTGTTAAAGCTATTGCGCTCCACCGAAATTCGGTTCTCCGTTCCTTCCAGTTGCGCCTGCAAATTCTGGAAGGCCTCCGTGGCCCGGAGCTGCGGGTAGTTTTCGCTCACCACCAGAAGGCGCGACAACGCTGTGCTCAATTGCCCCTGCGCTTGTTGGAATTTCTCCAGCTGGGCGGCATCAGTCGGCGCCTTGCTCGGATCGAGCTTCACCTGGCCGACACTAGCCCGCGCATTCGTGACTTCAGTCAGCGTCGATTTCTCAAAATTCGCCGCGCCGGCCACCGTGCTGACCAGGTTTGGAATCAAGTCCGCCCGTCGTTGATAGACCGACTGGACATCGGCCCATTTCTTGTTCACGGCCTGTTCGAGAGTGACGAGGCTGTTGTAGGTCCCGCAACCCGTGAGGCTGAAGAGCGAAGCGAGCGCCAATACTTTTCCGAAGCCAATAAATGTTTTCATAATTCAGGTCGCGCAGTCACGCGCCAGGAAGCGTCGTCAATGTAAACGCCAAGTCAATCCTGAGCGGGCACAGCGTCGGCCGGCGCCGGCTCTTCCACCGTCGGTTGTTCTTCTTTGCGTGGCGCGGTCGGCAGATAGCGAGTGCGCAGTTCCGCCGCGTTCGGTAATTCGTCGAGATCGCGCAAACCGAAGTGTTCGAGGAAGAATTGGGTCGTCTCGTAAAGAAGCGGACGCCCGGGCACTTCGGCCCGTCCTCCGATCTTCACCAGGCCGCGCTCCATCAAACTCTGGAGAACACCATCGACCGCGACGCCGCGGACCGCCTCGACGTCGGCGCGCGTAATGGGCTGGCGATACGCGATGATGGCGAGCGTTTCGAGGGAGGGCGGGGTGAGACGAGCCGGTTTGACCGCTGGAAATAACCGGCGCACCCACGACCCGTAAGCCGGATCGCTCACCAGTTGCCAGCCTTCCGCTTTCTCGGCCAAGGTGAAGGCGCGCCCCTGCTCCACCAATTCGATCTTCAATTGCTCCAGCCCGGCCGCGACCTGCGCCTCCGTAGTTCTGAAAAATTCGTTCGGCAACAGCTCGTCTTCAGCGCCAGCGCCTTTGATGGCGCTCATCAACTCCCGGGCCGTGAGCGGTTTCTGGGCGGCGAATAACAATGCTTCGATGACCTGGTTGAGAATCATATGTCCCATCGACTTATAAGACCTATACCCCTATCGCGCTCTGGATCGCGTCCGCAATCCGATTGGCCTGGCGGTCTATCTGTTCCAGCTCGCGGCCCTCGATCAAAAGCCGGATCTTCGGTTCCGTCCCCGAATAACGCAGCAACACCCGGCCTTTGCCGGAGAGTTCCTTCTCCGCGTCGCCCACCAGTTTCATCACCGCGGGCAGCTCTTCGAGAGGCGGTTTCCTTGTCACTTTCAGGTTCCGCTGCGCTTGCGGATATTTTCTCAGGCATTGCTTGAGCTCGCTCAGCGGTTTCCCCGTCGCCTGCATGATTCGTAACACCTGAAGCGCGCTGATGATTCCATCCCCGGTCGTTGTGAAGTCGCGAAAAATCATGTGGCCGCTCTGTTCGCCCCCCAGATTTAAATTCCGTTCAACCATCTCCTCGATCACATAGCGATCGCCCACCTTCGCGCGCACTACTTTTCCGCCGAGCGGCGCCAGCGCCTCGTCCAGGCCGAAGTTGCTCATCACGGTCGCGACCAGCGTTTGCTCCTGGAGACGTCCCGCCTTCAAGAGATCGACCGCGGCAATGGCCAAAATTTCATCGCCATCCACCAGTTCCCCTTTTTCGTCGCACAACAAAACCCGGTCGGCATCGCCGTCGTGGGTGATGCCAATCTCCGCACCACTTTCTTTGACAACCCGTTGGATTTCAGCCGGGAAAGTGCTGCCGCATTCCGCGTTAATATTTGTGCCGTTCGGCTCGTCGTGAATGACCGTCACATCGGCGCCCAGCTCGCGCAGAATGCACGGCGTTGATTTGTAAGCGGCCCCGTTCGCGACATCGACCGCCACCCGCATTTTTTCCAGAGACATCTTTCTCGGGAAACTCGCTTTCGCGAACTCCACGTAGCGGCCCAAAGCGTCATCGATTCGGCGGGCCCGCCCGATCTTCCCAGCCGTCGGTCGAATCGAATCGATTTCTCCACTGAAAACGAGATCCTCGATTTGTTGTTCGATCTGATCGTCGAGCTTGTAACCGTCGTGCCGGAAAAATTTAATGCCGTTGTCCTCGTAAGGATTGTGCGAAGCCGAGAGGACGATTCCAGCGTCGGCTCGCAACGAACGCGTGATGTAGGCCACCCCGGGTGTGGGCAGGGGCCCGATCAAGAGAACGTCCACGCCGAGCGAAGTGATCCCGGCAACCAGCGCGTTCTCCAGCATATACCCGGAAAGCCGCGTATCTTTCCCCAGGACGATCTTGGGCCGGGCCCCGGTCTGATGCTCGCGCGGATTCAGCTTCGTGAAAATATGGGCGGCGGCGCGGCCCAGCTTGAGCGCAGTCTCCGCCGTCACCGGCTCGACGTTGGCCACGCCGCGGACGCCATCCGTCCCGAAAATTTTCTTCGTTTCTGCCACCTGCTTATTGAAAGGCTCGCCGCCGCATCCGTAAACGGAAATGTAGCCACGATTGTTGATCTCGGCCGAAATGTTGCGGCTTCACGGGGCCGCGATCAGCGAGCGCGGCAACAGCACTCGTCACGTGTCACTCGTCACTTCCCCTTTTATCTCATTGATCTTTCGATGCAAAGTGCGCCGGCTGATTCCGAGCTGCTGCGCGGCCTTGGTGATGTTCCCGTTCGTGGTCGCCAACGCCTGCATGATGAGGCGTTTCTCCGTCTCGTGAAGATCGAGGGCGCCTGATTTTTCTCCGAACGCTTTTGCCGGGGTGATCCCCCCGGGCAGCGTCGCCCCCGTGGTCGCGCGCACATTTGGCGGCAGATCGCGGAGCGTCAATTTCGTCCCACGCGCCATGACAACGCCGTGCTCGATTGCGGTCCGCAGCTCGCGCACGTTTCCGGGCCAGCCATAGGTGAGCAGGGCGTTCATCGCGTCGGCCGTCAGCTCCAGGAGCGGTTTCTCGTTCAGCTTGCAGAAGTGGCGCAGAAAGCTGCGCACCAGCAGCGGAATGTCCTCCTTGCGAATACGGAGGGGCGGCATCGTCAGGTGAACGACGTTCAGGCGAAAGTAGAGGTCGTCGCGGAATTTCCCTTCGGCCACAAGCTTCTCGAGGTTCTTGTTCGTCGCGGCGATGAGACGAACGTCGGCCCGCAGGGTCAGGTTCCCGCCCACGCGCTCGAAGGCGCGCTCTTCGCTGATCACGCGGAGCAATTTCACCTGGGTGCTCGCGTCGATCTCGCCGATTTCATCGAGGAAAATCGTGCCGCCATTCGCCTGTTCAAACCGGCCGATCCGGCGCTCGTGCGCGCCGGTAAACGCCCCCCGTTCGTGCCCGAAGAGCTCGCTCTCAAGCAATTGCGGCGAGAGCGCGGCGCAATGGACCGTGACGAATTTCCCCTTGTTCCGCCGGCTCAGATTATGGATGGCCTGCGCGGCCAGTTCCTTGCCCGTGCCGCTTTCGCCTTCGATCAGGACATTGGCCGAGGAGGGAGCAACCTGCCGGATCGTATCGAGGACTTCTCGCAGAACAGGCGATTCGCCGATGATGTTTTCAAGCCCATAGCGATCATCGACTTGCTGCCGGAGCGTCCGGTTCTCCTGTTCCATTTTTCGACTGGCCACGGCACGGGCGATAAGCATTTCGACCTTGTCGAGATTGAGCGGTTTCGTCACGAAATCGTAAGCGCCCCGCTTCATCGCTTCGACGGCCGTGTCGACCGAGCCATACGCCGTCATCATGATGGAGATGGGCGGATGCGGAAGTTTCAGGGCGCGTTCGATCAACAGCATTCCGTCATCGCCGCCCAGCCGCAGGTCGGTGAGGAGGACATCGATCGGCTCACGCTCGAGCACGTCCATCGCACCGCGAATGTCTTCCGCGACATAAGTATCGTAATCGTCCTCGAGTAACCGCCGCAATCCGTCGCGCGTGTGCTTTTCGTCATCGACGATCAGGATGGTGGGCTGCAGGGAATCCATTTAGCGCCATTCTGTCATTCCGGGCGAAGTCGAGGAACCTGGGGCAAAGCTCCAAATCCCAAGCTCCAGGCTCCAGCGAACTGTTTGGATATTGCAGCTTCTCTGGTGCTTGGAGTTTGGAGCTTCGGCGCGCCATACCAGCTGCGGAACAAAATCCGTTGTGATACTGCTCGGATCATTTCCCCCCGCACCATTGGTCCACCCATTCGTTCACCGTCTTATACCAGAGCCGCGAGTTCTGCGGTTTCTGAACCCAGTGGCCCTCGTCGGGGAAGTACAACATTTTTGACGGAACCTTCAACCGCTGGAGCGTGGTGAAGAGTTGAAATCCTTCGCTGACATCGAGCCTAAAATCGAGCTGTCCGTGAATAACAAGAGTTGGCGTCTTGAACTTCTCGGCGAAGAGATGTGGCGAAAATTTTCGGTAGAGTTCGCGGTTCTTCCAGGGCGGGCCTTTGAATTCCCACTCGTTGAACCAAAGCTCTTCCGTGGTGCCGTAAGCCGATTCGGTATTGAAAACGCCGTCGTGGGAAACGATGCACTTGAAACGATCGGTGTGGCCGAGCACCCAATTCGCCATGTAGCCGCCATAGCTCGCGCCCATCGCGGCCTCGCGGTTCTTGTCGATAAAGGGATACGTCTTCTCGATGTAATCGAGGCCCTTCATTAAATCCTCGTAGGGCTTCCCTCCCCAGTCGCCGCTGATCGAATCGGTGAACTTCTGCCCGTATCCGGTCGAGCCGTGGAAGTTGATCATGACCACGACGTAGCCGCTGGCCGCGAACAGTTCGGCGTTCCAGCGATAGGTCCACGAATTTCCCCAGGCGCCCTGCGGTCCGCCGTGGATCAGGAATTTCAGCGGATATTTTTTTGTCGAATCGAATCCCGGCGGACGAATGAGGAACCCCTCGACCGGTTCGTTGCCTGCCCCCGGGAAGGTGAACGATTCCATCGGCTGCATATCGATCTGGGAGAGCGCCGCCTCGTTCATCCGCGTCACCGGCAACGGCGTCAGGTTCGCGCCGCTCTGTTTTGCAGTAAGATCGAGCCGCGCGATTTCGCTCGGCGCGTCGATCGAAACGCGACTGAAGAAGAGCGAGCCGCCATCCTTCGAGAAGACGAGATCATCGGCGTGAAGCCGCGCGACTTGCTTCGGCTGTTTCCCATCGAGCGGGAGCGACCAGATCGGCGCTTCGCCGTGATCTTCCGCGGTAAAGTAGATGGCCTTCGAATCCGGCGTCCACGCCATGCTGCCCACCGAGCGATCGAAGTTAATTGTCGCGTTCCGGCTCTGGCCAGCTTTGCGCTGGTAAACGATCAGCGATTCCTTGTCTGCCTCAAATCCGGCGCGCGCCATTGAGCGCCACGCGATCTGATTTCCATCAGGCGAATAAACGGGCGTGTTGTCGCTTCCGGGGCTCGTCGAAATTTTCCGGGGCGTCCCGCCGGCCATCGGGACGAGAAAGATTTCGTTATTCGTGCTGGTCGCCTCGACCTCGTCGACGTTGCTGGTGTAGGCGACTTCCTGTCCGTCGGGCGAAACCGCATACATATCCTGGCCACCGAGATTGAAGGGCGGCACGTCATGGTCGCCCGGCGTGAGATCACGCGCGGAATTTTGCTGCGACCCGTCCGCATCCGCGCTCACCACGAACAGGTGGCTGCGTTTATGTTCCGTGTAGGAAGTCCAGTGTCGATAAAGCAGTTTCGTAAAGATTTTCGCCTTCACCTTGCTCTGGCCGACTTCGTCGTCGCGTTTCTTGTTTTCCGCGTCGTCTTTCGCCTCCGGATAAACCGAGGAAAGGAAAAGAATGTTCTTTCCATCGGGCGACCAGATACCTCCGTCCGCGCCCGTCGAAATGTTCGTGACCTGATGCGGTTGCCCGTCGAGCCCGCCGCTCTCCGCGGTAAAATTGGACATCCAGATCTGGGTTGGATCCGTCGCCTTCGAGGTCCAGATCAGGCGCTTGCCGTCCGGCGAAAAACGCGGGCGCTCTTCGGGGTTGGACGTTTGGTTTAACCGGCGCGCTTCCCCGCCGGCCGCCGGCACGATCCAGAGGTGCGAAATTTTCGTGTTCGCATCCAGATCGACATCGACCGCGTCGAAGACAATCCACTTTCCGTCCGGCGAGGGCACCGGCCCTCCGACCCGCTTCATTTTCATCATGTCCTCGAACGTGAACGGGTGCTTCCCTGTCGGGGCCGTCTCGCTCGGCGCCGGCGTCTGCGCCAGGATCGAACCTGCGAGTGCGAAAAAGAGAGCCAATGTCTTGCAGTGCATATTTGTGCCTTCGTTGAGTGCGCAAACTCCCGCCGAACCCGCAGGTGCGCAATAGCGGCGTACGCGTTTGCCTTTTCGCTCGTCTAACGACGCCTCTCTTTGCAATTATCTCCCATGAAGATTCTGGTCCGGCTTTTTCTCACCCTTCTGGTCCTCGCGGGGGGCGCCTACTTTTACGCCCGTTCCATTCCGGAGCATCAAACCCACACCCGCACGACGAGGCTTAGGCAAACGCCCGAGGCGATCTTCGCCTTGCTGACCGATTTGCCGAATTTCCCGAAATGGAACCGCAACATGGTGAAGATCGAGATGCTCCCGCCGATCGATGGAAAAGAGGCGACGAGCCAGACGTTCAAAGGCAACATGACGATGACGATCGTCACGAGCGAGAGCACACCACCGACGCGCCTGGTTCGTTCGATGGGCGACGTGGGCGGCCCGTTCGAAGGATCATGGACTTACGAGATCACGCGCACCCCGGACGGCGCCCAGGTCGGCATCACGGAACAATCAACCATGCGGCAGCCATTCTTCCGTCTCATGACGCGTCTTTTCGGCGAGACCAAGTACGTCGATGAACATCTGGAAGACCTGGCGAAACACTTTGGCGAGACGGCCGTGATTCGCTGAGGATCGGCTCGACCACGCCCTCAACCTTTATGAAACGCTTCCTTTGCTTCAGCATTCTGGCGGCAGCCAGCGCCGCGGCCTCGAGTCTCGCTACGCCTTCGGGCACCACCATTATCCTGAACGGTACCGCCATTGATCCCGGCAGCGGAAAGATAATCCCAAACGCCGTGATCTCGATTCAGGGTGACCACATCAGTGCCGTGACGGCAGGTGGGCCCAAAATCTCAAAAAAAGGCGACGTGGTAATTGACGCCTCGGGCAAATTCATCCTGCCAGGTTACATCGATACCCACGTTCATTTCTTCCAGTCGGGCGGCCTCTTCACTCGCCCCGATGCCGTCGACCTGACGAGTGTGCGGCCCTACAAGAATGAGATCGCCCTGATCAAACGCAACCTCTCCGATGCCTTCAGGCGCTACCTGCGCTGCGGGATTACTTCCGTCGTCGATATCGGCGGGCCGCTCTGGAACTTCGAGATGCGCAAGCAGGCCAACGCCGAGGCCAAAGCTCCACGGGTAGCGGCGGCAGGTCCGCTCATCTCGAGCGTTTCGCGGCCCCAGCTCGATCTCGGTGATCCACCGATCGTCAGGATCGATACGCCCGAGCAGGGCCGGGAGATGGTGCGCAAGCTCGCCGCGCAAAAACCCGATTACATCAAGATTTGGTACATTGTTCCGCCGCTTCAAACACCTGCTCCCTCTCCTGCGACGTCCCCCGCCGCCGGTCAATCCGACGTCGAACGAGCGGCAATTTTTCGGCCGGTCGTTCATGCCGTCGTCGAGGAAAGCCACCGGCTGAAACTGCGCGTTGCGGTCCATGCCACCGAACTCGAAGCCGCGCGCGCGTCGGCCGAGGAAGGCGCCGACCTGCTTGTCCACAGCGTCACCGATAAGCCCGTTGACGATGCTTTCGTCAAGCTGCTCAAGGAAAAAGGGACCATCCTCACGCCGACCCTCGTCGTCTTCGAGCGCTACGGCCGGACCTTTGCCAACAAGCTCGAGCTGACACCGGAAGAAAAAGCGTGGGGCAATCCCGAAGTGCTCGCCTCCCTCGAGGTGACGAGATTGCCCGCCGACAAAGTCCCCGATCGGATCAAGACCGCGATGGCGAACCCTCAGGCGGTCCTCGATCGCATCCAGCAGACCTACGACATCGCGCTGAAAAATTTGAAAACGCTCGAGGACGCCGGCATCACCATCGCGACTGGCACCGACGCCGGGAACATAGGAACCATCCACGGGCCCGCGATCTTTCGGGAGTTTCAGTTAATGAAGCAAGCCGGACTCACCCCGATGCAGATCCTTCAGTGCACCACCGCGAATGCCGCCCGGACTTTTGGCGGCGAGACCGGCGCCAGGATCGGCTCTCTCAAACCGGGAAATTTCGCCGACCTCGTTATCCTGAAATCGAATCCGCTCGATGACATCGCCCACACCTCCGACATCGACACCGTGATCAAGAACGGCGTTGTTTTTCCGGCCGATTCTCTCCTTCCCAAACCGGGTCCGGCGAAATAAGTCGAATAGGTTCCATGCGACTTATCTTAATCCTCTCCGCCCTCGCCACGATCGCGTGGGCGGAATCGTCAGCCATGACCATGAAGGCGATTGTCGCCCACGAATATGGCGAACCGGAAGTGTTGAAGTATGAAGATACGCCGCGACCGGAGCCGAAAGAAAACGAACTGCTCGTGCGGGTGATCGCGTGCGGAGTAAATCCAGCGGACCCGCTCGTGATTTCAGGACGCCTCGCGAAAGAGTTCGGCACCCATTTGCCGCTCATTCCTGGATACGACGTCGCGGGCATGGTCGAGAAGACGGGAACCAGAGTCACGAAGTTTAAGGCAGGCGATGCAGTTTATGGTTATGCGCTTTTCGGAGGCGGCTGGGCGGAGTATGCGGTGCTGGCGGAGAATGAAGCGGCCATCAAACCGAAGAACACAACTTTCAGCGACGCAGCCGCGGTCCCGCTGGCGGCGTTGACGGCATGGCAGGCCCTCCTCGATGTCGCGAAATTAAGCGCAGGCCAGACCGTTCTCATTCATGGTGGTTCCGGAGGCGTGGGCAGTTTCGCCGTCCAGATCGCAAAAGCGCGCGGCGCGAAGGTCATCGCGACGGCCTCCACCGCGAACCAGGATTTGCTCAAACAACTCGGCGCTGATGTGGCGATCGACTACACGAAAACGAAGTTCGAAGACGTTGCGAAAGACGTCGACATCGTCCTCGACCCCGTCGGGCGCGATACCCTCGCCCGTTCCTACGCGGTGGTGAAGAAGGGCGGCCTTATCGCCACCCTGGTGGAACAGGCCAGCCAGGCCCAGCTCGACAAATATGGAATTCGCGGCGCCCCAATCTTTGGCAAACCGGACGGAAACGAACTGGCGGAGATCACGAAACTCATCGAGGCGGGAAAGATCAAACCCATCGTGAGCCAGACGTTCCCACTGACCGATGCTGTGAAGGCCACTCAACAAGCCGAGACGCATCACACCCGCGGCAAGCTTGTGATCAAGATCGCGGAAGAGCCGAAGATCTGAATTGCACTCCGTTATTTCAAGGGAGCGCAGGAAACGCGCGTGAACTATTCTTCGCACCGCCTGGGTCGCTCAGGATGACAAAGAAGAGCGGATTGGGTTACAGTGTGCGCGACCGATGAAGAATCTCGCCTGCGCGTTACTGATTTTTTTCCCGTTGGCGGTAAGGGCGGAGGAGGCAACGCCGAAGTTCGATGCCGCCGCCGGAGAACGGTTCGCCGGTCTCGCTCTCGCCTGCGTTGGCAAGGAATACCCGAACAAGATCAGCCATCTTCTCACCAGCGATGCCGACGTGGCGCCACCGCGAAAGCTCACGCCGGCGTTTTACGGCTGCTACGACTGGCATTCATCGGTGCACGGGCACTGGTTGCTTGCCCGGTTGGTGAAGACCTTCCCAGATGCGCCGTTCGCGCAGCCAGCGCGCGAGGCCTTGAGCAAAAGTCTCACGGCGGAAAACCTGAAACAGGAAGCTGCCTATCTGCGGGGCGAGGGCCGCGCCAGTTTCGAGCGCCCTTACGGAATGGCGTGGTTTCTCCAGCTCGCGGTCGAACTGCGCGAGTGGGACGATCCCCAGGCGCGCGCGATGCTTGGGAATCTGCGGCCGCTCGAAGATGCGGTTTTGGAGCGCTTGAAAACCTGGCTCCCAAAGCTTTCCCATCCCGTTCGGATCGGGGAGCACAACCAATCGGCTTTCGCACTTGGTCTCCTCCTGGATTACGCCCGGGCCACGAAGAACGAGGAGTTCGCAAAGCTGGTCGCGGCGAAGACTCGGGAATTTTTTCTCCGGGACAGGGATTGCTCCCTGAACTACGAGCCATCCGGCGAAGATTTTCTTTCGCCGTGCCTCGGCGAAGCGGACGCGATCAGGCGGGTGCTGGCACCGGCCGATTTCGCAAAATGGCTGGGTGAATTTCTGCCGCGCCTCCCGACCTCGGCAACAGATTGGTTGCCGGTAGCGGTGTCGCCGGATCCGAGCGATCCGAAGCTCGCTCACCTCGACGGGTTGAACTTGAGTCGCGCCTGGATGCTCGACGGAATTCTCTCAGCCCTTCCGGCTAAGGACGCGCGCCGGCCCGCTCTAACGGCCGCGGCCGAAGCACACCGCCGGGCGGGACTCGCCGCGGTCACTGGCGGTCATTACGAAGGCGGCCACTGGCTCGGCAGTTTCGCCGTTTATCTCGTCACCGAGCGCGGAACCACGCCGGGTCGGGCGAAGTAGGTCCCGTCCCATGCGCCGTCGATTCCCATTGGTCACGGTGTTAGCTGTTCTTCTTTTGTCGTCGTCCGGTCGCCTCCTCTCTGCCGCCGAAGAAAAGGAACTGACCGCGCTCGAAATTTTCGATCGCACCCTGACGGCCTTCGACAATCAGCGAACGGCGTTGCGCGACTCGCAATATCATCAAACGCTCACGACTCACCAGCTCGATGATTCCGGGAGCGTGACGGCTCGCGGCACCTGGCAATCGATCGTGCGCCCGGGCGATCCCCGGCCCCTCGAGTACATCGCCGAGCGGATGGAGGGCAAACTCTCCTTCTTCAAATCCGAAAGCTC
>JBBRMO010000024.1:0-12316 GCA_038230815.1 Chthoniobacterales bacterium | reverse complement strand
GATTCAGCGTCCAGCTTTACCAAGGCGACGCCGGTTTTCGGGAGCTTGGTATGACCGCCGGTCAGTTCAAATATGGTGCTAGAGAAGTCAGGTTCGTGACCGACAACCATCAGGCTGTTGCCGGAAACTTTTTCGATCAATTGCTTTAGTTTGGCGGCGTTGAAGCCGGGGCGGAGAAGCGGATCGACCCGGACTTCTTGTTTCAAGTATTTGGCGGCGATGGCGGCGGTCTGGCTGGCGCGCGGGAGCGGGCTGGTAACGATTTCAGGGGCGATCTCGAGACGCGCGAGAAGCCTGGCGACCGCGGCGGCCTCGGCCTTACCCTCATCAGTCAACGGCCTTTCGTCGTCGGACTTGTTCCAGTTGGGCCAGTCGGCCCGGCCGTGGCGGAGGAAATAGAGTTTCATTCGGAGAATAAAGTTAGTTCGATGGAGCCCGACGCTCGCGCAATAGAGCGTTCGTAATGACAAGCGCCGCGAGCGCGGTGGTGACACCCGCGGAGAACAGGCAGTAATCGCAAAAGGCGTGGAGGACGTAAGCCTGAAGATAAAGCAGCCAGAGGGTAGTGACGAACATGACACTCACGACGAGAATCAGAAAATTTTCGGCCTTGGTGGAACCGAAGGCGGCAAGGAGAGCGGCACTGAAAGCGGTGAAGTAGGCAACGGCCCCAAGGGCGGCCAGAGGGACAGGACCCATTGCTGCGTATTTGCTGCTTAGCACGTCCTGGCAGCCGCTCGAGGCAATGCATTCGGCCGTCCGCCCGGTCAGGTGTTCCACCGTGAGATAGATTCCATCCGCCAGCCCGAGGAGCGCGACGAAGGCGGCCACCGAATTAAGGCGCTTTCGGAGCTTTCCGCCTGAGCGAACAGGCGGAGCAGGGCTTGGCGCATTCATCACGGGGAAGGTCAAGGGCGTCGCGAACCAAGGGCCTTGTCGATAACCGCACGCAAGCTTTTCTCGTCGCGCGCGGTCGACGCAATCAGTTTGCCATTGATGAAAAGGACAGGCGTGCGATCGATGCTCAGCGATTCGCCGCGCTCCTGGTCGGCCGCGATCCGTCTGGTTACTTCCGCGCCGTCCATGTCGGCTTTAAATCGGTCGACATCGAGACCGAGGTCGGTCGCATAACCATTCAGGTAGGGCCGAACGTAATCCGCCGACACCCAGGTATCACGATTGCGGTAGAGCGTGTCGTGCATCTCCCAGAACTTGCCCTGCAACCCCGCCGCCTCGGCCGCACGCGCGGCCTCGAGCGCGTAACGATGTTTTTTAAGCGGATGCTGCCGGAAAAGGACCACGAGACGATTGCCATAATCGTGCTCGAGTTTTTCCAGGACGGGCCAGGTCTGGGAGCAGGGAAGACATTCGAAGTCACCAAATTCTTCGAGTTGCACGGGAGCCTGAAGATTGCCGCGAACATGGGCCGGCTCAGCGCCGGGGCGACCGTAGACCACGGCTTTGGGCGGTGGTTGCGCGCGATAATGAAAGAGGACCAGGCCGAGGCCGACCGCGAGCACGAAGACGGCGGCAATGAGGAAAAAAGGAAGATAACGCCTCACGGGGATATGATAGACAGGGCTTCGCCGGCCGGCAATTCGGTTACAGGCGCTTCAGGACGCTGGCCGCAAGCGCCTTCGACTTCTCGATCTTATGGGCCTGATCGTCCGCGCCGCCGACGCTGATCCGGATATAACAGTTCCCTTTCAACACATAAAGGGCACCGCCGATCTTGGTTCCGGTCCAGAACGCCTCATCGCCAACTCCTTCGATTTGCTGCGGTTCCTTTTCCTCTGTTTCTTCTTTTTTTCCGGAAGTTTTTTCGCGATGGAAAATATCCTTCCAACTTTGACCTGGATCACGCCCTCCATCGATCTTGTGGGTCACTGTCAGCACGATCGAGTTCACAGGAGTCGGCAACTCAAAGTAACACTGCGAAACCTCGAGGCCCGCGCCTGACTTCTGACTCGGCTTCGCCTGCTTGAATGGTTCCCCTTGGACCGCCTGGGTCTCTTCTTTGGTTAGCAAAGCGCAGGCGTCGAAGCCAGTGGTCGCGCCTGAAGGAGTCGACAACGTCGCGGTGGGCTGCGGGGTGGCATTCGCAAGCCCGGGAGCCGTGGGTTTCGAACAACCCACTGCGCCGAGCAAGAGCAATGGGATCACGATCGGAGCCGGCCAGCGTTTCAGGCGTTGCATTCAGTAAGCCACACGTGAATGGCGGTTCCGTCAAAGTTTAGCGAATCAACAAAGTGACTAGGAGACCGGATAGTTCTCCCTCTTCTCCAGCTCGACGATCTCGAATGAAACCAGATCGTTCCAGGCAGCCATCCACCGAGCGAAGAGCTCCGGTGATTCGGTTTCCATGAGTTGGAAACAACGATCTCCATCTTTCTCGAGCCAGCTGTCGATGTAGCGCAAGCCGTCCGGTAACATCCGTCCCTTGTCGCGAAACCTTTCGTAAACCAGCGTCTTGGAATTCGGGCGGAAAGTCTCGACCACCATGTAAATCATAACGGGAGTGGTTGCGGGGGAAGGCAGATCACGCGTCGGGAAGTTTGAAATGGGGATTCTGAACAATACCAAAGATATTCCCGAACGGATCGAACACGGAAGTGACCCGAATACCCTCGCCCACATCCCGGGGTGCAGATCGCGCGGAGGCGCCAAGAGAAAGCAGTCGATCGAACGTCGCCCGGGCATCGGACACTCCCCAGGATGTCACCGAACCACTGTTGCCGCCGCGTCGTATTAGAAGCTTCCGGGTTGAGACCCAGTTCGTAGCCGCCTACGCCATAACCGACATAAAAGGGTTGGTCGAAGTAAGGCTCAATTCCAAGAAGGGTCGAGTACCATGACTTTGCCTTCTGAAGGTCTGGTGCATGATGGATGAGCGTGCGAAGCCCCAGAAGGTGCTGGATGGCGTCCGGATTGCTCACGGGGCAGCGGCGCGTGAATCAAATCACGTTCCACTTCGGGCGCCGGGTCTTGGGATCGGTCTCCCACATCCGGAGGCCGCCGACGTAGGCGTTGCGGTTGTGACCCGACTCGATGCCGGCGGGGAGGGTATTGAATTGCTTGGCGTTGCCGCCTCCGAGAACGATGTAATCGGCGATGAAAGAGAGCTTAAGTTGTTTCAAGCAAAAGACGACATGGCGCATCCATTCTTTTTTGCCCAGGCGTTCAAGGCCCGGTTTGCCGAGGTATGCTTCGATAATGCCGCCTTCATAAGGAAGGTCTCCTAATTCGAGAGGCATCAGGTTCCTGGGCCAGGCCAGGGCGGATCCCAGGCCGGTGCCGAGTCCAAGGAACAGCATCCGGCCGCCCCGATAACTGCCCATCGCCTGCATGGCGGCGTCATTCAGGACCCGGGTAGGTTTACCTAACGACTTGCTGAAGTTCCAGCCCACCCAGCCGGGGGCAAGGTGCTTCGGATTCTTTGTGATCCGACCCTTGATGACGGGGGCGGGGAATCCGATGGAAATGGCGTCGTATTTCCAGCCTTCGGCGGTCTTCTTTACCTGGGAGATGAGAGCCTTCGGAGACAACTTCATCCCGGAATCGAATTTACGTTTTTCTTTCCGGGAGATCATGAGCTTCACGTGGGTGCCGCCGATATCGATAATGAGGATTTTTTTCATGAAGTTTTTTCGTAGGGAGTGGTAATGGGAGTGAGCCGGATCATAGGTGCCTTCTGGGATTCAGCGAGCTTGCGGGCCTGACCCCGCGAACGTTCTCGGAAATGGAGCTGGGCCTGCAAACGCGGCGCGCCATCCTCCGGTTTCAAGCGGACGTAAGATCCATCGGCCTGGAGTTCGCGCGCTTTGAGACGATCGTTGAGGAAACGCGGGAGCACTTCGTTGATGACCTCGTCGCGCAGAGTCGGGTCTTCGATCGGGAAAGCGATTTCGACCCGGCGAACGAAATTGCGCGGCATCCAATCCGCGCTGGCCAGAAACAGGTCGGGTTTGCCGGCGTTCTCGAAATAGTAAATGCGGCTATGCTCGAGGAACCGTCCGACGATGCTGATGACGCTAATGTTTTCGCTCAGGTTCGGAATTTTCGGGCGGAGGCAGCAGATGCCGCGGACGATCAGATCGATCTTCACTCCGGCGCACGACGCTTCGTAGAGTTTTTCGATGATCCCGGGATCGACCAGCGAGTTCAGCTTTGCGACGATCCGTCCCGAACGGCCGGCGAGCGCGAGGTCGCGTTCGCGCTCGATCATTTCGATGAGGCGCTTGCTGAGATCGAATGGCGCTACCAGCAGTTTTTCCGAGCCGGGATAACTGGCGAGCCCGGTAAGCGTGTTAAAAACAATCGCGACGCCTTCGGTGATTTGAGGGTTCGTGGTGAACAGGCTGAAGTCGGTATAAATGCGGGCCGTCCGCGGGTGATAATTGCCGGTGCCCAGGTGCACGTATTGCCGGAGCCGATCGGCATCGCGCCGCACGATGAGGAGCGCCTTGCAATGCGTTTTCAAACCGACGACGCCATAGACGACGTGGGCCCCTGCTTCCTCGAGACGGCGGGCCCATTGGATGTTGGCGGCCTCGTCGAAGCGCGCCCGTAATTCTACGAGCGCGGTCACCTGTTTTCCGGCGCTGGCTGCGTGCATGAGCGCTTCAACGATGGGCGAATCGCCGCTCGTTCGATAAAGTGTGATCTTGATCGCGAGCACCTGTGGATCCTGGGCGGCGCTTTCGATAAACTCGACCACCGGGTCGTAGCTCTCATAGGGATGATGCAGGAGCACATCCTGTTTGCGCATCACTTCGAAAATGTTGGCGTGCGGCGGCAGAGCCGGGTCGCGCGCCGGCTGGAAGACGCGGTCCTTGAGCTTGGCGAAAGCATCGTTGGCCACCAGCGGCGCGAGATGCGGCATCGAAAGGGGGCCATCCACTTTGTAGAGGTCCATTTCGCCCAGATCAAAAAACTCCAGGAGCAATTCCCGGAAATCTTTCGGGCAATTGGCTTCCACCTCGAGTCGCACCGCATCGCCGCGGCTCGAACGTCGCAACTCCTGTTCGATGCTGCGGAGGAGATTGTCGGCCTCCTCCTCGTCGATGTAGAGATCACTGTTACGGGTGACTCGAAAAGCGTGGGCGCCGTCAAGAATAAGGCCGGGAAAAAGGTCGGCGATGTGTTGTTTGATGAGGGCCGAGAGGTAGATGTAATCCCAGGGCTCGTCTTCGCCTTTGCCGCGCGGCATGAGGATTAGCCGGGGTAAAACCCGCGGCACCTGAACGATGGCGTGAAGGAGTTCGCCGGCCCGGCCGCTGCGCGCGCGCACCAGCAGATTGTGGCTCTTGTTGAGGAGTTGCGGGAACGGATGGCTCGCATCGACCGCGAGCGGCGTGAGCATCGGGAAAACTTCCTCGCGGAAATAGCGCTGAGCCCAGGTGCTCCGTTTCGCGTTCAGGTCGGAGACGTCGTGGATGCGGATGTTGTTCCGGGCCAGCGCCGGCGAAATGTCGTCGTTCCAAAGGGCGTATTCCGTGGCGACCATTTCGCGCACCGTCCGCTGGATGGCGTTGAAAATTTCCGTCGGGCTCAAGCCATCGGGGCCGACGTCGCTCGTCTCGCTTTCGATCTGTTGTTTGATGCCGGCGACGCGGATCTCGAAAAACTCGTCGAGGTTTGAACTGAAAATCGTAAGGAATTTCACCCGCTCGATGAGCGGCTGGGTTGGGTCCTGCGCTTCCTCGAGGACGCGCCGGTTGAATTCCAGCCAGCTTAATTCGCGATTGATGAAATTCTCGGGCGCGGAAAAGCGGGAGTGCCGGCCGTTCTCAGAAGTCGGCGCGATCGGAATGACATTGGAGGGCTCGGAGGGCAGCGCGGATTCCGTTTTTGGCTGCATTGCGCCCTCGCGGGAACTATTCGCCGAACCCGAGTTTTTGGAAGAACCCCCGCCGCTCCGGTTTCGCGGTCGTCGCGGCCGGCGGCCAGCATTCGACGATCTCGAGCGCGAGGAAGCGAAACAGGGTGAGGCGCGCGAATTTGAAATCGAGTCGGAGGTTTTTCGCGATCTGCGCGACGGAACGGGCGCCATTAAACTGGGACGCGAACTGCGCTTCCGCCACGGTCAGACGAAGGTTCTGGACGCGCTCGTAACCATCGCGCGTGTAGGCCGGAATGGAGCCAGACTCGATCTCCGGCGTTTTGCCGAGTTCCTGAAACTGGATGCAGCGCAGGGTAGTGAGGGCCCAATGGTCGATGTCTGCCTCGCCCGGCACATCGCTGCAAAATTCGGGCAGCGCATCGCTTTGCTCGAAGACGAAGCGGACTTTATCGCCCGTCCAAAGCTGAGCAAAAAGTTTCTGGCCGTAGTGCTGCACGAGTTGCAAGGCAGGTTCGTGCAGAATCAGTCCAAGACGGGCGAGAGTGAGGAAAAGCGGGCAGCCGGTCTCGCGTTGTTCCGTCCGGCCCTTTTCGGTTTGTTCCGCGTCCACGTTGACCAGCGTGATCGGTGCCTCGGGGCAATAGAGAACCGGATCGCGGGTGGTGACGAGAACGATGGCGCCCTCTTTGGCGAGCAGCTCGACCGTCGCCTTGTTCCAGAACGAACGCAGGGTGCCGGTAAGTTTTTCTTTCCCGATCGTGTGGAGGGCGCCGTTGAGCGAAAAGAAGCTGGTGTCGCCGGAGAAGAATGCGCCGTTGACCGGCAGCTGCTCTTCGACCGAAGCTGGCGTCGCCGGTGGTTCAAAAATTTCGGGTGCGGTGGTTGGCTGCGATTCCGGCCAGGAGGAAGTTGTCACCGGCGCGCTCCACCAGGCATCGCTGGCGCCGCCGGCGGCCGAGGCGATGTCGGCGGTTTCGCTGGTTCGCGGTGAAGTGTGGCTGCTGGGTTCCGGCCAGACAGGTTCGTTCGACGGGGCCAGTTCCGGAGCGAGTTCTCCCGCCGTTTTCTCGGGGGGCCAAACCGGTGCAGCCCAGGGATTCTCGGGCGTGGCCGAAGATGGTTCCTCCCCGGCCGCGTTAGTTTCTGGCTGCGCTGATTCGCTCGGGTCCTTGGGCATGTAATTCTCCACCGTTTTGGTTAACAAATCAGAAGTGAACGGTTTGTTCAATGATCCTATCACGCCCGCGTTCTTGATTTGGTCCGTCTGGAGGTCCGTGCCGAAACCCGACATGTAAACGATCGGGACGTTTGCCGTTGCGGCGTTTTCCGAGAGGCGCTGGCAAACCTCGTCGCCCTTCATGTCGGGCAAAACGTAATCGAGGAGGATCAGACTTGGCGGTTCGTTCCCCGCCGCCGCCAGTCCTTCGGCTGCAGTCGCAGCCGTGGTCACTTCGAAGTTCGCTTCCGATAAAATCTCCTTAACAAAACTGAGCAGCATCAGACTGTCGTCGATAACAAGAACCTTGCGGCCGCCTGAAGTTTTCGGCGCCTCTGCGACTCTCCCGCGCTCGCGGGTTTCATCGAGGTTGCGGACGGCGTCCATGAGGAGAATCTGCCAGTCGAGGTCGATCGTCCGCGGACTCGCCCCCGCGCTGGCAACCTCGGAAATCTGCCCGCCCTTCCAATTCACGATTTCGTTGAATGCCTCCACCCCTTCCTTGCCGGGGGCGGTGGCGTGACGCACCTGACCGCCATCGAAATAGACTCGCGCTTTTTCGCCATTGGGCCCGGTGAATTGCAGCACCGCGGAAGAGCCGGCCATGCATTTGAGCTGGATGATATCGGCCAGGTGCAGGTCGCTGAGGGTGCCCTGAAATTTCTCGCTGTCCGGTTTGCTCGAAGGCGAAAGCAGCGCCTGGACGAGATCAACGAAATCGCCATGAGGAAATGGCTTTTCCAGAAAATGAATTGCGCCGAGGCTGGCCGCCTGCTCGCGGTGGGCCGAGAAATGCGCGCCGGTCAGAACGATCGCCCGCGCATCGGGGTGGCTGGTGCGAAGATCGTAGAGAAATTCCTGGCCCAGGTCGGGAACCGCGTCCACATCGAGCACGAAGAGGTCCGGCTTGGCGCTCAGGACGAGGTTCTGGGCTTGCCCGAGAGTTGGAGCAACGTCGACCTGCGCGGAAGGGGCGGCTTCGTGAAGGGCAGACTGGATTTTCTCGGCAAGGTCGAGGTCGGATTCGAGTACAAGGACCCGGCCGCCCGGGGCGGTGTCAGCAGAGAAATGGCTCGGCGTTGCTTCGTTCACGATGAAAATCGGGCGGACTGGGGGGCGGTCGGGGTTCGCGCGCCAGGTCCCAAGTAGACATGCCTGCTTCCAGCGAAATGGAAAGCAGTTTTTCTGACTCTCACCCCGGAGAGATGGGCTCTGTCCCGTCCCACAATTTTGGGGCGACACGGAGGTCGTCCCTCCAATTTCGAACGGAGGGACCTTTAATGCACGCCGGCCGTGACGCCGTGCCCGCTGTCGGTCCGGACGGACGTGGAGCATCCGGTGAAGGCGCCCAGAAGAATAACGGCGGCGAAGCAGGAAAATAGAATTGTACGCATGATGATTCCTTGTTAGTCTTACTTCGAAAATCGCCCGAGGATTGACCGTGTGTTCCGGCAAAATCAGCTGGCGGCGAATCGTTGGGCCAGCTCGCGCCGGTTGACCTTGCCCCGTTCGTTCACCGGAACTTCAGCGACAAGAAAAATCCGTTTCGGGACCTGCCACCCGCTCAGCCGAACGCGGCAAAACTCGAGCAGGTCCCTTTCGCGCACCTCGGTGTCCGCCGCGACGCAGGCGGCGACTTCTTCGTTGCGGAGGAGAGATTCGCGACCGAAAACGACGGCGGCCCGGACGCCCGGAAAGCGAAGCAGCGCCGCTTCGACTTCCGCCGGGTTGACCTTTTTCCCGGCGACGTTGATCACATCGGAGGTGCGACCGACAATTCGAAAGCCTCCGTCGCCCGCGGTCAGTAAATCGTCGGGGACAAAAAATCCGCCCCCCAGTTTTTCCTCGTCCGGTTCGGGAAAATAGCCGTCGCCGGCGGCGGCACTTTGGACGCGGATTCGGCCTGCAGGCGCTTCCGCCTCCAGCGATTCCAATTTTACTCCCGCCATCGGTTGCCCAACAAAGCCGGGTTCCTCGAGGCGTGCTTCGCGGTCGTAACAAATGCCGCCACACTCCGACGAGCCGTAGAACGAGTGGATCGAGCACTGGAATTTCTCGCGAAACTTTCGGGCGACCTGAAGCGGCAGCGGCGCTCCTGCCGAAATGCAGAGCCGCAACTTCGCCAGCACCGGTCCATTCTCCATTTCGCAAAGCGCCTGGTAAAAAACCGGCATCCCGGGAAAAACGGTGGCGCCGGTGCGCGCGAGATCATCGAGTACGGCCCGTGGCATCCGGTCGCGGCTCAGCACGACCCGGACGCCGCGAACAAGCAGGGGCGTGACCAGATTGCTGAAACCATAGGAATGAGAAAGGGGGATGACGCCGAAGTTCAGGTCGTCCGGTCCAATACCCATGGTGTCGCAAATCTGGATGCAATCGGTCAGGAGCTGTTCGCTCCGGAAACGAATCACCCGGGGGGCGGCGGTCGTCCCCGACGTTAATTTCAGCAGGGCCGGGGGCCGGTCGCCCCAGGCACTGGCATCGCGGGTTGAGCAAATTCGCAGCGCGGATTCGCGTTGCTGCGGTGTGATCGAACTCTCCAGAGGCAGGGCGATGATTCGCCGGCGCAAGCAGGCGAGCAGGAGCGACGGCCAATCGGGCTGATTGCCAATGTCGATCGGATGGACGTCGCCGGGAGCATCGAGTCCGATCTGATTTCCCAGAAGGGTCGCCTGCTCATCGACCTCGCGAAACGTTCGGAGCACTTTGCCCTTTGTGTCGAAAATGGCAGGCGTGTCACGGTGGCGCGCGAGAGTTTCCTCCCACGCAGCCAGGAGGGCATCGTCCGATTTCATCCCTTGCGCCAGCGCCAGAGCGCGCTAGAGTTCGCCCCTCGTTTCCAAAACATGAAAGCGGACATTCATCCTGAGTATCACGAGACCGATATCGCCTGCGCTTGCGGCGCTGTCTATCACACGCGCTCGACCAAGAAGGACATCAAAATCGGCATCTGCGCGGCATGCCATCCGTTTTTCACCGGGGAACAGAAGTTTGTCGATACCGCCGGACGCGTGGAGAAGTTCGCGCGGCGTTATGGCGGGACGAAGGCCACTCGCGCCAGCGCCCCGAGAAAAGTTTAGGGGATTGTAGCCGGGATCGTCGATCCTGGCCGGGAGCCGCGGTCACCGACCACGGCTACAAACAATGGACTTTAATTCCCTAGTCGAACGCAAGCGGGAGCGTTTCGAGCAACTCGAAAGCGAGATCGCCGATCCCGCGCTTTTCGAAAACCGGAAACGCGCCAGTGAAATCATGCGGGAACACTCCAGCGTGAAGCAATTGCTCGCGCGCTGGAACGAACTGGCAACTGCGCGGGAGCAGTTGGACCAGAACCGCGAGCTGGCGGCCTCGAACGATGTTGAGATCGCCGCCATGGCGGAGGACGAAATCCCCGATCTCCTGAAACGCGTTTCTGACCTTGAACGCGAATTCCAAATCGCGCTCCTTCCTCCTGACGAGAACGAGAATCGCGACGCGATCGTGGAGATTCGCGCCGGCACGGGCGGAAGCGAGGCGGCCATTTTCGCGGCCGATCTTTACCGGATGTATAACCGGTACGCGGAAACGGCCGGTCTGAAGATAGAAGACCTCGAATCGAGCCCCTCGGAATTGGGAGGACTAAAGGAATCGATTTTCAAGGTTTCGGGCGAGAACGTATTCAAGACCCTGCGTTTTGAGAGCGGCGTGCACCGCGTTCAAAGGGTTCCTGCCACTGAAGCGCAGGGCCGCATTCATACTTCCACGGCGACTGTTGCCGTCCTGCCGGAAGCGGAGGAAATCGATCTCGAATTAAAACCGGAAGACCTGCGGATTGAAGTTTGCCGCTCGGGCGGACCGGGCGGACAAGGCGTAAACACGACCGATTCAGCCGTCCAGATCATGCACATCCCGACGGGCCGGATTGTTCGTTGCCAGGACGGGCGGAGCCAGCAGAAGAACAAGGAGAAAGCGCTCAAGATCATGCGAGCGCGGTTGCTGGAGGACAAGAGACGCGAAGAAGAAGCGAAATATTCTGCGCACCGCAAGAACCAGATCGGCTCCGGGGGCCGCGAAGAAAAGATCCGGACCTACAACTACGCGCAAAACCGCGTCACCGATCACCGCATCGGACTGACGCTTTATAACCTCGACCGGTTCATGGAGGGCGATCTCGACGAAATGATCAAATCGCTCCAAAGCGCCGATTTGCAGGAGCGGCTTCAGGAATCAGCGCTCACGGCGTGATGGGGAGGGGCCTTTGCGCCCCGACAAAATGAGCCCCGGACGCAGAGGTCCATTCTGCATTGAAGGAACGCGATTCCCGGCCGGGAGAGGCGATCCCGGCGCCAACTGGCTCCATTTCAATGGGCGTCTTCAATGCTACAATTGGCGGCTCATGGATCCGTTTCTCACCAGTGCGATTGAAGAAGCAAAGGCGGGAAGGAGCGAGGGCGGGATTCCGATTGGGGCGGTGCTTGTGCACGAAGGAAGAATTATCGGGCGCGGGCATAATCAGCGGGTGCAGCGGGGGAGTGTGATTCATCACGCCGAAATGAATTGCCTCGAAAACGCCGGCCGGCAGAGCGCCGGGATTTACCTTCGATGCGTCCTCTACACGACGCTGTCGCCCTGCCCGATGTGCACGGGGGCGATCCTGCTTTACGGAATTCCGCGGGTGGTGATCGGCGAGAACGTGACGTTCACCGGCTCGGAAGATTCACTGCGCGCCGCCGGGGTGGAGGTGGAAATTCTGGAGGATGCCGAGTGCATCCGGATGATGCGCGAGTTTATTGAGAGACACCCGGAGCTGTGGAATGAGGACATCGGCCGGTGAGGCTTGGAGTCAGAAATGGCCTGGGCCGCGCGTCGGGTCGGTCATAGTCGGTCCTATTAAGAATGGAGGGGCGCTTGGGCCCGGCGCCTGTTTGATTGGTTAGGCGCTTCGCGGAAGCGCCTCTACATTTTCCTCTCATGACCGTCCTCGAAGTCCTGCAGTCGACGACCGCTTATTTTAAGAAGCGCGGAATCGAAAGCCCGCGTCTAAATACGGAGCATCTGCTTGCGCACGTGCTAAAGCGGAAACGGATCGAGCTTTATCTGGAGTTCGAGCGGACCCTGACGGAAGAAGAATTGGCGCCGCTGCGCGAACTGGTCCGGCGCCGGGGGCAGGGAGAGCCGCTTCAGCATTTGCTCGGAACCGTGGAGTTCGGCGGACGTTCCTTCGTTTGCGATAAGCGAGCGCTGGTTCCGCGGCCGGAAACAGAAGAGCTGGTGGAGAG
>JBBRMO010000023.1:0-12381 GCA_038230815.1 Chthoniobacterales bacterium | reverse complement strand
CTCGAGGAAATTTTCCGCGTCGCCGGCGCGTCGCTTCGCGATGAAGTCGACCTGGTGAGGCTCGATCCGCAATACCGGATCCAGTTCGGCGCCGGCGGAGAAATGCAATGCACGCCCAACATCGCGCGGATGGAAGAGCAAATCTCCCGGCTCGCGCCCGGGGACGCGTCCGGGTTCCACCGGTTTCTTTCCGAAAATCGAACCAAGCTCGCCCTGATGGAACCATGCCTCGAGGCTTCGTTCGAGGGTTGGCGCAGCATCTTTAACAGCCGCCTCCTGCGCATGCTCCCGATGCTGCGTCCGCATCAATCGCTCGATACGTATCTCAAACGTTTTTTCAGCGATGAGAGGGTCCGGCTCGCCTTCTGTTTCCAGTCGAAATACCTCGGCATGTCTCCCTTTCGTTGCCCGAGTCTGTTTAGCATCCTGAGCTTTCTCGAATACGAGCATGGCGTCTGGCATCCGATCGGCGGTTGCGCCGCCATCACCGCCGCAATGGATCGGCTTGCGCGACGGCTCGGAGTGGAGATTCATCTTAACGAGCCCGTAAAGGAAATCCTGTTTGCGGGCCGAAAAGCGGTGGGCGTCCGCACCGAGCGCGAGATCTACCGCGCCGATGCTGTGGTGGTAAACGCGGACTTCGCGCGCGCGATGGAGAAATTGGTCCCAAACAAACTGCGGCCCCGCTGGAGTAACCGGAAACTGGCCCGGAAAAAATATTCCTGCTCCACCTTCATGATGTACCTCGGACTAGAAGGCCGATACGACCTGCCGCATCACAACATTCATATCGCGGAAAATTACGAACGGAACCTGGAAGAGATCGAGACCCGCCACGTCCTCAGCCGCGACCCATCGTTCTATGTTCAGAACGCCAGCGTCACAGATCCGACTCTCGCGCCCGAGGGACACAGCGCTCTTTACGTCCTCGCGCCTGTCACCCATCAACACCCAAACGTCGATTGGTCGGAAGCACGAGGCGGCTACCGGGATTTGATATTGAGAAAAATGGCGAGGCTCGGATTCGCCGATGTGGAATCGCGCATCCGCTACGAACGCGTGATTACCCCGGCGGATTGGGACACGCGCTACGAAGTCTATCGCGGCGCAACTTTCAATCTCGCCCATACCCTCGACCAGATGTTGCATCTGCGGCCGCATAATCGGTTTGAGGGCCTCGACCGCATGTACCTCGTCGGTGGCGGCACCCATCCGGGCAGCGGATTGCCCGTTATTTTCGAAAGTGCGCGGATCAGTTCCCGGCTGTTGCTCGAAGACTTCGGGATCGAGGTGGATTGGAAACACCTTGCCGGCGCCCCCGATTCTTCAACGCTTCGGGACATCGCCGCGGCTAACAGGGAGGTGGCGGCGTGAAGAGCATTGATTTCCTCCCTGCGTTTCTCGCACCAGAACAGGAACCGCTTGCCGGCGCCGTCGCACCGGCGATCGAAAACGCGCGCCGCATCCAAACAGCCTGGAGCGCACGGCCGATCCGGCAACGGCTCCAGATTGTCCGCCGAACCCGAACGCTCATCGCGAGAGAAGCGCTCTCTTTGGCAAACGCGGCCAACCAGGTCCGGAATCGACCGCTCGCCGAGATCCTGACCGCGGAAGTCCTTCCGCTGGCGGACGCCTGTCGGTTTCTTGAGCGCGAGAGCGAACGAATCCTAAAACCAAAACGTCTTGCCCGGCGCGCGCGGCCGCTCTGGCTGAGCGGAACGGTGAGTGAAATTCGACGTGAGCCGTACGGTCTCGTTCTCATCATTGGACCAGGGAACTATCCCCTCTTCCTCGTCGCGGTCCAAGCCCTGCAGGCGCTGGTCGCGGGGAACACCGTTCTGATCAAGCCAGGCTCGGGCGGCTTTCAGGCGGCAACCGCGTTCACGCGCGTTTTACGTCGCGCAGGACTGCCGAAGGATGTTCTTTGTGTCCTCCCGGAAACAGTAAACGCCGCCGAGGCCGCCATCGCCGGCGGAGTGGACAAAGTCATTTTCACCGGCAGCGCGAGAAGCGGAGAAGAGGTCCTCAAACAATGCGCGCGAACCCTGACGCCCGCGACGGTCGAGCTTTCCGGATGCGACGCCATGTTCGTCCGCGAGGACGCGGATCTCGATCTGGTTATGCGAGCTCTTCAATTCGGTCTGCGCTTGAACAACGGCGCCACCTGCATCGCGCCCCGCCGCCTCTTTGTTCATCACCGCCTTGCTTCGGAACTCGAAGTCCGGCTGCAGAGAGCCGCCCTGCCTGCTTCGTCCATCGTCGATCCTCATTTGTCGCGGTGTGTGATTGAGGCGCTCTTGGCCGGAGCAGACCTGATCCGCGGGAATATTCCCTCGCGCGGCGGAGCGGTCTCTCTTCCGATCGTTCTCAGGTCCGTGGCTCCGTCGATGCGGATTGTGCGCGAAGATATTTTTCGGCCGATCCTATCGCTGATCCCGATCCTGGACGACGCCGATGCCCTCGCTCTTTGTTCGCAATGCCCGTACTCGTTAGGCGCGACCGTCTTCAGCCGGGACCGAAAGGCCGCTCGGAGCCTGGCGACTCGAATACCGGCCGGGGTCGTAAGCATCAACGACCTCATCGTTCCAACCGCCGATCCGCGGTTGCCGTTTGGCGGCCGGGGACGGAGCGGCTTCGGCACAACCCGCGGAACGGAGGGTTTGCTGGAGATGACCACGACGAAGGTTGTGAGCGCGCGACGCAGCAAATCGCATCGTCATTTCGACGAAACGCAGCCCGGCGATACCGAACTCTTCATTGCCTATATCCAGGCTGCTCATGGTCGCGGCCTGCGGAACCGCCTGCGGGCGGTGAGCGAAATTTTCCGATCAATTCAAAAGCGATCCAAATGATGAAGAAAGACTCAGAGCATCCGATTGGCGTAGTTGGCGGCGGTCTGGGCGGTCTGGCGGCGGCGTGTGTGCTGGCCGGACGCGGTTATCGCGTCACGCTCTTCGAGCGCAACGAATGGCTCGGCGGAAAAGCGGCGGTGCTCGCGCAGGATGGCTTCCGCTTCGACATGGGCCCCACCATCGTCACGCTGCCATCTGTTCTCCGCCGCATCTTCTCGGCCGCGGGACGGCAGCTCGAAGATTATCTCGAAATGGTGCGGCTCGATCCGCAATGGCGTTGCTTTTTCGACGACGGTTCACAGCTCGACCTTGTCCAAAACGTCAACGCCATGGCGTCGGACCTGGATCGTTTTTCGCCCGGAAATAATTCCGGCTCAAGCTACCTCCGATTTTCCGAACTGTCGAAGAAGCTCAGCGATATCTCCCAGCGCTTTTTCTTCTACAAACCGATCGGCGGCCTGCGCGACATGTTTGATCTGAAGGCCTCGTTCGACGCCAACATGCTGCGCGACGTTCTCGCCATGAAGATGGGCCGGAGCGTCGCGTCGGTCGTGCGCTCCCACACCCCCGATCCGCGGGTGGCCCAGATGATGGATCATTTTACCCAATACGTCGGGTCGGCCCCCTCCGGCTCGCCGGCTGTTTTGTGCGGAATCGCGCACATGCAGACCGACGAAGGAATCTGGTATCCGGTCGGGGGAACTGGGGCGGTGCCGCGGGCCCTGGCGGCGCTGGCCCGCGAAATTGGTGTCGAAATTCGCACGTCGACGTCGGTCGAGCGGATCATGACGCAGGCCGGCCGAGTCTCCGGCATTCGCACCACAGCCGGAGAGGAGATTCCGCTCGCAGCGCTGATCTCGAATTGCGATTCGGTTCGGACTCATCGCGAGCTTGTCCGGGGCAGAGCCGCGAAGGCATTTGAAAAGCGGCGGCGTTACGAACCGGCCTGCTCGGGGGTGGTGCTCTATCTGGGACTTCGGAAGCGCTACGAACATCTCGCGCATCACGATTTCGTCTTTAGTCGCGATCCGCACGAAGAGTTCGATTGGATTTATAAGAAGGGCGAGCCGGCGCCGGACCCGACCTGTTATCTGGCGGCGACGACCTGCACCGAACCGGGGACCGCGCCCGCTGGTGGCGAAGCCCTCTACGTCCTTGTCCATACGCCTTATCTGAGGCCGCAGCATGACTGGAAAAGGATGTTTCCGGCTTATCGAAAAGTGATTCTCGATAAGCTAAAACGAACCGGGCAGATGCCGGATCTCGAAGAGCGGATCGTCTTCGAAAGGGCGCTGACTCAACAGGACATTCACGATCGTTACCATGTTTTGAACGGCGCCATTTATGGATTGGCGAGCCACGGAAAATTTCTCGGGGCGTTCAAGCCGGGAAACCGCTCACCTGATGTGCGCGGACTATATCTCGCGGGCGGCGCGGCCCACCCGGGACCGGGCATGCCGATGGTAATGATGAGCGGCTGGATCGCGGCCAATGCGCTCGACGAAGATCAAGCTCACGAGACCCAAGTCCGCGACCGCTCGACGGAAATGGCGTTATCATGATGGCGCTCGCGGCCAGGATCTCAGGGCCGGCGGTCGACCACGAGCGCGACGAGCTGCCGGAAATCTCTCTCCGGCTCCTTAACTGGTTCACCTGGTATTCACGGCGCTATCTGCGCCGCCATTTTCATTCGCTCCGAATTTCGCGCGCCGGATTTCCTCCATCTGGTTCCGACCAGCCGCTGGTCATCTATTCGAATCACGCCTCGTGGTGGGATCCTCTGCTCTGGCTCGCCTTGAAAGCGGAATTCTTTCCGGCTTACTCCGCATTTTCGCCGATCGACGCAGAAGCCCTGTCACGCTACAAGCTGCTTGGCCGTCTGGGATTTTTCGGGGTCGAAAGAAAGACGATTCGTGGCGCGGTTCAATTCGTCCGCGCGGCCGAAGCCATCTTACACCGCCCGAAACACATTCTGGCGATGACACCGCAAGGCCGGTTCGCCGACCTCAGGGAACGGCCCGTGTTCTTCGAGAGCGGCATCGGACATCTCGCGACTCGTGTGCAACGCGCCGTCTTCCTCCCGATGGCTTCCGAGTTCGTTTACTGGGAGGAACGGCTTCCCGAAATCCTGGTGCGTTTCGGTGCCCCGATCGAGGTCGACGCCAGCAAAGACGAACGCGACGCGGAAACCTGGACACGTCTTTTTGAAACGAGTTTGGAGAAGACGCAGGACGCGCTCGCGGCGGAATCACTGCGTCGCCACTCCGGGGAATTCGAAACGGTTCTTCGCGGTCGCGCTGGTCAGGGCGGTATCTACGATTGGTATCGCGCTGCCAGGGCAAGGTTGCGCGGCGAACGGTTCACCCGGGAGCACGGCGCAAAATGATTGGCACCCTCCTTGCCGGGGCGGCACTCATTCTCGCTGCCATTCCGTGCGTCCTGTTTGTCGCGAACCTGCGTGTCTACGAGGCGCTTCCGCCAGCCGGCGCACGCGATCCGGGGGCCGCGTCGGTATTAATTCCAGCCCGCGACGAAGAACGCAATATCTCGGCGACTCTGACGGCTCTGCTCGCAAATCGCGGGGCCGATTTCGAAGTCATTGTGCTCGATGACCACTCCAGCGACGCGACCGCGGATATCGTGAAACGATTCGGGCGCCTTGATCCGCGCGTTCGTCTGGAAATTGCTCCGCCCCTTCCCTCGGGTTGGTGCGGCAAGCAGCACGCCTGTCACGTTCTCGCGAAATTTGCGCGCCATCCGCTGCTGGTCTTTCTCGACGCGGATGTGAGACTGGCCCCCGACGCGCTCGCTCGCCTGACGAACTTTGTGCGGACGAGCGGGGCGGACCTGGTCAGCGGTGTGCCCGGGCAGGAGTGCAGCAATCTTTCGGACCATCTCCTGTTGCCGCTCATTCATTTCGTGTTGCTCGGCTTTCTCCCGCTCACGATCATGCGGAGGCGCGATTCGTCGCCAGCGTGTTCCGCCGGTTGCGGCCAGCTCCTGGTGGCGCGCCAACAATCCTACTTTGCCTCCGGCGGTCACGCCGTCTTTCGACACGAAATGCACGACGGCCTGAAGCTGCCGCGCGCTTTTAGGATGGCTGGTTTCCGGACCGATTTGTTCGATGCGACAAACCTCGCCATCTGCCGAATGTATCGCACCAATGACGAAGTCTGGCGCGGCCTGAGCAAAAATGCCGTCGAAGGTCTGGCTGCTTCAAAGACTATCGCGCCGATGACATTAGTCTTGCTCGGCGGCCAGGTTCTACCCTTCGTCCTTCTCGCTTGTTCCAACTCTCTTACCGATCTCGCCCGGATCGTTACCCTCGTCGCAGCCGCTGCCGCTCTGCTGCCTCGCTTCCTGGCCATCGGTCGGTTCAAACAATCGTTAGGAAGCGCCTTACTCCATCCCGTGGGCATTCTCGCTCTTCTTGCTATTCAATGGCACGCGCTCGCTCGTTACCTCGCAGGACGGCCCTCTGAGTGGAAAGGTCGGCAATACGCGACAGCTTCCGTCGAAGCCGCCTGAATTCGGAAAACCGTGCACTTTTCTACTCGTAACACGCGCTGCTTTTGAAAGAAAAGTAGCGCCTTAAAATCGATCATTTCGCAATCCTAAGTCTGGCGCGTCCGGCAATTTCACCAGACCGCAACGTTGCCTCCCCACTCGTCAACAACCTCCGAATAAATATCCGCTCCGACGTAACATACGGCTTTAACGGCGCCCTTTCCCTACGTCTGGGTTCTCCCTTCGGTTCCTGAGTTTGTTGGGGGCGCTAACCGATCGGGGGGTTCGGATCTCCCGGGATCCAAGGCATGAGGGCAAAAAATAATATGGCATTTCAAGGTTCGTTTTTGGCGCAATCTTGTCGCTCAGCAGGACTAATCGCGCGTAGATAGTTTGTTTCACGGCGCAAAGCGTCGTAGTCTTGGGAAGCAACGGCGGCCGCGCAGAATCAATCCTATGCATGCACACACTTCGCAGGGAGTCATTACAACCTTCATCACGACGCCCCTCTTCAGCGCCTTGTCTATGCTGATTGCAATCGCAGCAGCGACCAGCGTCGGTAATCGCGTTCTGGCAGCGACACCGCCAAGCGGGTCACTCAGTCAAAGCTCCAGTAACACAGTTGCCTGGAACGGTGACGCCACCGCCACCGGTGCAGCACAAGGGGAGTCAACCTGTGTCGATGGCGTTAATTGCGACGTTTTCACCCTCACCTTGAGCGGCAATCCCGGCGATTACTCTGGGAAGCAGCTGATGATCGCGATCAACTGGGCAATTCCAGCCGATGATTACGATCTGTATGTTCATAAAGATACGCTCAATGGCGCGTTAGTCGCCAGCAGTGCGAACGGCGCGCCCCAGACTTCCGAACAGGTATCCATTAATCCTGCCACCTCTGGAACCGGAACATACGTGGTACACGTCGTCTACTTTACGACAACCCCCGCGGACCAATACACCGGAACAGCCAAGATCGCCGCGGCCGCAGCCGTGCCGATGCGAACCGCAACCTATATCAATGGAGGGGTCACCTTTAGCGCTAATGTCCCCGTGAAAGCACCCGTCACCAGTCGCGACGGCGAACCCAGCAGTCGAACTGATTTTATGGGCAATTGTTACGTTGGCGGAATTCGGGGAGTGCCCGCTGGAGTCGATCTCTGGTATTTTAATTTGAACGGAACAATGGGCAACTATGATCCCTTCATGCGGGTGCCCAATTACCGGGGGCAACCCGACGCCCTTAGCGCCGTTCCCACTCAATTTGACGCCGGTGGCGATGGGGGTGGCGATATCGACCTTGCGGTGAGTTTCCAGTTACCCGCCAACCAGACCGATCCAACCCTTGCCTTTAGTAGCCTCGTGGCGGCGAACATTTCTACGGGGAACAGTCTTGATCGTGGACAGAGTTATAACAAAAACCCCGCGGGCAATGGGACGGGCGGAGTCGCGGGAGACGACCGCGAGTGGGAGGAATTTCTCGGGTCAACCACAGTCTATCTTTACTACAGGACACTGGCGCCGGCAGTGACGATGATCCAGCGCTCGGACGATGGCGGCTTGACGTTTGGTGCGGCAAAGACAGCGGGAACCTCAACGCAGGTGGGTCCGATCGATGTGCATCAAACAACCGGTACCGTCGTTGGTGGCACGAGTCAGGGAACGGTTGTGGTCGGTGTGCCTTCGACTCCCAAGGCGGAGCCGCTTACCTACAATGTTTACCAGGCGGCCACCGATCCTAATGGCGTGGGTCACTTATTTTTCGTTACAAAGATCGCGGATGACGGAACCCCGAAGGGGACGATCTACGTTTGCTATTCCAACGATCAGGACATCTTCTTGAAGCACTCAATTGACGAAGGCGTGACGTGGAGTCCTGCGGTTCGCGTGAACGACGGGCTAACGACCAAAGTGAATCTCTTCCCTTGGATGGAGACCGGCCCTACCCCTGGCTCCGTGGGAATCGTCTGGTATGGCACAGTGGATAACGCAAATGAGGATAGCGCCGAGTGGAAGGTGTACTTTGCACAGAGTTTTGACGCGAGTTCTGCAACTCCCACCTTCCGCATTGCGGAGGTAACGGAGCCCGAACATGTGATCCACGCCTCTAATATTTCGGAGGGAGGTCTGACCGGCGCCGCAAACCGTAATCTGATTGATTACTTCCAAGTCTCATTCGATCCGCAAGGTGCAGCGGTTGTCGCCTACACTGATGACCATAACGATTTTGACGGTCACACTTACGTATCACATCAGATTGCTGGTCCGAGTATTCGAGGTGGCGCGCTCCCAACACCAGTAGAGGGATCTGCACTTTTCCTGCCGCCGGGCACAACTTCGGTCGACGTAATCGACGCTTTTCCGCCGCGGGTGCCAGGATTTAATGGTGAACAAGTCACAGACTTCGCCCTCGATGTGCAGGACGGTCTGCTGGCGCGGGTTCGAATGCCGGATCCCTTCGACATCACTTCGATACGCTACGACAATTCGGGAACTGGGTCCAAACTTGCAATTGCAGCCACGATGCGTGTTTCGAACTTAAGTACTATTCCGCCTGGCGGCACCTGGCAGATGAATTTCGCGGTAAATGCGCCGCACTCTGTCCTAAGCGCGACAGGCACTTACACCTATGGAGCCTCCGACCATGGCGACCAGTTCTACGTCCAGGCTGATACCGACGCGGCTGGCGCGCAGACCTTTACTTATGGAACCGCGACGAGACTTTCGACCGGAGCATTAAGCTACACTCAGGTAGGTACGGCGGACGCAGGTGAGTTCGATTCATCGACTAATACGATCTCGGTTCAAATTAATGTGGACAAGCTCAATGCTGCGCTTCCGAAGGGTCACGCTTTGATCTCTAACGGCACGATAGTAACGGGCCTACGGGGACGGGCAATCACCGCTTCAAATCCCGGAACGACCCGTGCCCACAACGACCTCGCACTCGGAGGGACGCAATTTACGGTCCATGACTCAGCGCAACCGCCGCCGGCGCCGACTCCTTTGCCGACGCCCATGCCGCTGGCAGCTCCCGTTCCGGGAACGACTCCAGCGGCCACGGCCGCTCGCACTCAGTTGGCTAACATCTCCACCCGTTTGCAGGTGCTCACTGGGGATCAGCAGGGCATCGCAGGCATCATTGTTCGCGGTTCGGTGCCGAAACGGGTGATGATCCGCGCAATCGGACCTTCTCTTTCATCGAGTAATGTCACGACACCCATCGCTGACCCTGTCCTTAACGTTTTCGATCCTGCCGGCACGATTATAGGGTCTAACGACGACTGGCGCAGCACGCAGCAGGCTGAAATCACCGCGACGGGATTAGCTCCCTTCAACGACCGAGAAGCGGCGGTGATCGTAAATTTGCAGGGAAATACGAATTATACTGCCGCGATTGCCGGCAAGAACGGCGCGACCGGCCTTGGCGTCATCGAAGTGTACGATCTCGACGCCGGCACGGTGAGTGACTTCGGCGATATCTCGACGCGCGGTCAGGTGGGTGGCGGAGACAACGTTCTCATCGGTGGCTTCATTGTTCGAGCGAACGACCGCGGCGGTCCGAATCAGAAGATCGTCGTCCGTGCCATTGGGCCTTCTTTGTCGACCAACAGTGTGGCTGGCCCATTGCAGGATCCGACTATCACGCTTTACGATGGCAACGGTACGGCTCTTGAGACTAACGATAACTTTGCTAACTCAGTTGAAAACGCGGAGATCACGGCGAACAAGCTCGCGCCCCCCGACCCCAGGGAGTCCGCGATCCTCCGGGTCTTGGCACCCGGTGCCTACACCGCGATCGTTAGCGGGGTCGGCGGCAGCACCGGGGTCGCCTTGGTCGAGGCGTACAACCTGGGCGCGCCATAGCTATACGAAAAATTAGCGTGTTGGTCGGGGAGCGCGCCACGGTCACCACTGAGGGCGAACGGCATCGACGTGACCAGACTGTCGCTGGAGAGCGGTTTCCACTGCTTCCGCGTACTGGGGGCGGTCATTTTGACGTGCCTCGCTTTTTTGAGCCGCCGGTAGGGTGACTCTGCCGGTGAAGTAAGGACCCAGACAGGAAAGGAGGATCTGGCGGCAACAAAAGTCACGTCCAGGGCGCTCTCTGGAGGCGTTGTTCACACAGTTCGAATCTATTGGGGGGTAGCTTTTCCCTTTCTTGCTCGCGACCCTGATCCAGATCGCCCTTCCCTCCGACCGGACCTGAGCCCCGTGGGTTATTTTCTTTTCAACTGAGCGGACACCATTCGCAACAGGTGCGCGAGGGCCGCCCGATTCGGAGGTGCCCACCCTGAATGCAATGCGCCCACGAAAAGCGCACGCGCATCGCCGAACTTCAGCCCGCTGGTTTTGTTCATGAAATGGCCGAGGTCGCTCTCCAGGTCCAGAATTTCGCGGCGACCCACATCTCGACAGTAGGCGTTCAAAGCCGCAGCCGGAGTCTTGTGTTCGACAACAAAATCCTGGTGCAAATATCCGGCGACGAAAGTCCGCAGGGCACTGAGCTCCGAATCCCCAAATATTTGCCCTGGCGGGGGTCCTGAGACGTTATCGGCCACGAGATTGCTCCGGATAGGTAGTCAGGACATGGAACCGGTGATCGCCGTCCCATCGCAGAACAATTGCTGCGTCATGACACTGCTGAGACACGCGATCCCCCCGACGAATGCTTCGTCCGATAGCGTCGCGCCCATGGAATTGGAGCGTCAGATTAGGATGAGTGTCGGGGCGAGCCAGCCACGTTTCGATGCGGCTCTTCTCCAGCGCAAGCGCGTCGCCTACCGTTTTCTCGGCAGTCGCGCGATCGTTATACGTTGAAGCTGCGCTGATCTCCGGCTCCCGCGCCAATCTCTCGAGCAACTGTTCGTCCGTCCGACCAACATGACGCTGGAGGGTGTGACCGCCGAGCTGCTCGTCGTGGCCAAGATCATACGTTCCAACTGTCCGGCTTCTCTCCGCTTCGGGAAGAGCCGATTTGCTTTGGGGCGGTGCCTGATTTTTCAGCCACGCGACAACCCCCAGGAGAAGTACGGCGACAACGGTGGATGCAATTTTTGCAAAGGACGCCGGTGGCACCCGGTTCTCCTCACCCCATAGCCCTCCTCGCGCAAATCCCGCAAATTAACCGGAGCCGGCAATCCGACTACAGAGTCCCTCCTCTTCCTGCTCATGATTTTGATCTTGCTCATGATCTCTTGAGCCAATCGCCGTTAATTACAGATCAGGCGCAGGCGCAGGAAAGCCTGCTAGTGGGCCTGTTCAGACAACCGTTTGATATGATTCATCACACGGAGATGGACAGCGCTACTCATATCGCGCGTCCAGAGATCGAAATACCAGCGGGGTCGGACGTGGAGGGTGTACCAGCTGGAGCCGATCAAGGTGGTGGTGCCGTCGTGATTGTCCTGCAAAACGAACTGGCCGCGATGCAGGGTGATGTGGCCGTACGCTTCGGGGTCGGTTGGCTGTTCGGCAACGTCAAAGGTCAGCTTTTCGTTCGGGACAAATTCGGCGACGCGCTCTCTGATCACAATTCCGTTGCTGAAAATGCATTGCCGGTCCGCGCCGACGAAGTCTCCGCCGTTGGTAGTTTGGGTCGGATACGGAAGGCCAAGCCGGAAAATCCAGTAGTCAGGTGGATCGGGGATCGCGGGAAAGGCCAGCACGTGCGGCCAGACTTTTCCCGGCGGCGCGTGGATCAGGAGTCTGTCGGTGATGACCGCTGGCTGCTCCGAGTGGTAAACCGATTCGCCGAGCGTCAGGAGCGCGAGCAAAGGAAAGATCGTGAGGTGAAGCGTCGAATAGTTCGGCCGGAACCAGAGGCGACCGAGTAAGACCCCGGAAAGGAGAAAGACGTAAAGCGCGGGGGAGACGATCACCAGGCAAATCACGCCTTCGCGCAGGATAATGGCGGCCGCAGCCAGGCCCACCAGAGAAGTCCAGAGCGCATCGAGAAAACTCCAGCCCAGCGTTCGATTTAACCGGCGCCAGAACCACGCGGCCATAAGTCCGACCAGAAAGG
>JBBRMO010000022.1:0-12454 GCA_038230815.1 Chthoniobacterales bacterium | reverse complement strand
TATGGCTGAATGCCGGCGGGGCCGGAATTATTTAACATCGAGCGACGGAGCGCTCGATCCACCGGCTCCCGTTCCAATCGCCCCGCGCTTGCCTACCCTTGCAGTTCTTTAAACGCCGCACCGAGATTCCCGATCACGTCGCTCGCCAGCAGCGATTGTTCGCTTTCGCTCCGCTCGAAGATCGCGATTTCGGCGGCGCGCCCGCAGGCCCATGCGCCGACTCGCGCCGCATCGTAAAGGGAAAGACCCTGCCCTACCAAACCCGCGCAAACACCCGTGAGGACATCACCCATTCCGCCGGTCGCCATTCCGGGATTACCGGTGGAATTGTAGCTCAGCGGGCGGCCCCGCTCTGCTACAATGGTTCGCGCCCCCTTCAAGAGCAGCGTCACCGGAAAGATGTCGGTGAAATTCCTCGACGTCCCCGCGCGCGACATCTTTCCGGAATCGAAAAGCCTCTTCATTTCGCCGGGATGCGGCGTCAACAGGCGCGGCCCGGCGCATCGTTTCAAAATCTCGATGTCGCTGGAAAGAATATTGAGTCCATCCGCGTCCACCACCATTGGCGCCGGCGCGCGCTCGATCACTTTGAGAACGTCCTTTGCCTCCGCCTTGCCCAGGCCCGGCCCCAGCGCCCAGACATCGATCTTTTCTTCCAGCAAATCGCGGTAGGAACGAACCGACTTCACCATGGCCTCCGCCGGCGCGGCCGCCGCCACCAGGGAATAAATCTCCCTGGAGACGAAAAGCTCCACCAGACCGGCGCCGCCGCGGAGCGCGCCTTCCGTCGTCATGAGCGCCGCGCCCATAAAACCGGGGGAACCGGCGACCACGCCGATGCGGCCAAATTCATTTTTGTAGGCGCTAAATCTTCGCCGGGGCAAAAGCGCGCCCAGCGAATGAGCGCAAGCGATGAGATCGTTGGCCGGAGAAAGCGCGATCCCGAGATCGTTGAGCGCGACGATCTCGAGGCGGCCGACCAGATCAATCGCACTATCGATTACGAGTCCATGCTTGGCGAAGCCGATCGTGATCGTGCAATCGGCCACGACGCAATCGGGATCGGCCTCGCCGGTGTCGCCATCGAGACCGGTCGGTAAATCGAGGGCAAAGACGAACGCGTTTTGTTCGCGGCGAAAGCGATTGATCTCCTGGGCCGCGGTCCGGATCGGTTCGCGCAAAAGATGTTTGGCGCCCAGTCCGAGCAGGCCGTCGAGAACAATTAACCCGGAGGGACGTGCTTCCGCACGCTCGCCAAATGGGGCAAGCGGACGCTCGTCCCTCCGAAAGGTCGCAAACTTTTTCCGGGTGAGTTCCGCGCCATCCTCTTCCGGAAAAATTAGCCGCAGATCGATCTCCCATCCGGCCTGTCTCAGACTCGCGGCCGCGACGAGCGCATCCCCGCCGTTATGTCCTTTCCCGACAAAGACAATTGCCCGGCCTGCGCGCGGGAAAAATTGCCGAATCGCCGCAGCGACCCCTGCCCCGGCGCGATCCATCAACGCTTCCACTTCCACGCCGCTGGCGAAGGCGGTCTCCTCCGCTCCCCGCATGGCCGCCGAACTCAGGATCGGCGATTCCAATCAATCCCCCGAACTTTTCTTGTGCTTCTTTTTCTTTGGCGAACTGCTCTCGCTGTTTTTCTTACTCTTGCTGCTGCGAGAATGGCGCGTCGATTTCGACGATCGGTTTCGGCCACGGCGAAAACTTTCCGCCGGCACCTGCACAAAATCGTTCCCGAGCGAAACGCTGCGCAAACTCGCGGTCAACGGGCGGACATTGGACGCGGGCTGCCGCCGAATTCCCCGGGCAATTTGTTCGGCCAGCCTTTGCCGGTAATTCCCAGTCAGCGCGAGGCCACCTTCGGTCGGGTTCGTCAGGAACCCGCATTCGACCAGGACTGACGGAATCGCGGTCCGGCGCAGTACATAAAATCCGCGACGCCGAATCCCGCGATTTTCGGAGGGTGCGCCAGAAACGACGTTCCGGTGAATGCTGGCCGCGAGGGAAGCGCTATCCCCCCGGTAATAATAGGTCTCGATTCCGTTGGCCCCGACGCGCGTCGCGCAATTGAAGTGAATCGACACGAAGCTCGCACCCGGGTAGGCGTTGGCGATCGCGACCCGGGTAGGCAGCGGAATAAAAACGTCGGTGTCCCGAGTCATGATCACGCGATAGCCTTCCGCGGCCAGGATTCGCCGCAAACGAAGGGCCACGTCCAGCGTCTTGTCCTTCTCGCTTATCCGCTGGCCGGGGACGCCCCCCCGATCAAACCCGCCGTGACCGGCATCGATCACGATGGTTCTGGATTGACCGAAGGCCGAGGCGGTAAACGCGAGCAAGATCACCAGGAACACTCTGGAGGCACGGTCCCGCGCCCGCCGGATCGCCGCGTGAGACTCCCGCCCCGACAGAGCCGGGCGACGACTGAAGAAAGGAAAACGTTTCATCAAAAAAATCAGGCGGTAACTTTAATCTTCCGCGGCGTTGGCGGGCGGCCGGTTGGATAACTTCTGCGCGGGACTGCGCTTCGACTCGGCGATGGGGACATCGAGCATTCCGCCACTCACCGCGATAGCGCCATCGGTGGTGTGCCGCAAGCGCGGACGGGTTTTGCTTTCGAGAAAAGTCGAGTGCGCCAGGAGTTCCCCATTAAGTCCCACATGAGAATAAGCCCAACTTCGCGGCGCGGCGCAATGAAGAACATGCAACTGGTTGGCGCGGTCGAGCTCCGCCTGGGGGTCATCGCCCGAGATGATCCGCCCCAGGGAGTAGGTGGCGTAAACGACGCCGTTGTTTCTATTTTCCACGCGCACGTAAAGCGAGGTGTGGTCCGGGAAACGGTTCGACAGGAGCGAGTAGGTTCGCACCTCGCCCGCGGCCGGCGTTCCATCCGGCACGCCGACGGTCCTTTGCCAGATCGGCCGCGCATCGCTGACCTGGAAGACCCTGGTCGTGGAATAAAAAAATTTGTTCAGATCCGGGAAGTAGACATTCGCGCGCACGTGATAGGCGCCGAATTCGTGCACGGGGAAAAGCGGCGTCAGGTTAATTTTTCGGGTGACGGTCTGGCCGGCTTCGACATGGAGCGAGGCTTCTGCGGCGTCTTGTCGCAGGGGCGCCAGGAGTTGTCCTTCGCCGGCGTTGATTTCAAAGCCGAACCAATGCTGGCCGTTATCGTCGTGCAGATCGATATCGCGTCCGGAGTTGTTCGCGATCTTGACGGTGGCAAGGATTGGTTCGTGCGCAATGTACTGAAGGCGTTTGAAACTCAAATCCACCTGGATCTGGGCCTGGGCCGTCGCCGCACCCACGAGAATCGCGGCGAGCTGAATCCTGAACCTCATCATTCGGCGCCAAGGATAACGCATCTGGATCGGAGAGGAAAGAATGAGGTGGGAACGCGGATGATGGCTCGAAGTTACGTTTTTTGCTAGCCGCGCCGCAGCGCCGCGAAGAATCCGCGCTTCTTGGGAGGCGCCGCGGGTTCGGGCGGGCGCGCTTCGAAGCTCGGAACGTCTTCCCCCGATTTCGCTTTTTGAAACTGCACCACCGCTTGGACGAGGGCTTCGTCCCACGGCGTTGAAATTGTCTCCGCCGCCCGGACGGACGAGTCGTAGGCAAATTCAATATCGCCCCAGCCCGCGATCTCGAGCAGCGCTGCCGTCCCCCGGGTCACCGCGCCTTCGGCGTGAACAATTTTGCCATCGCGCAAATAAACAATGCCCATTTCCGACTGCTTTACGATCTGGACCGCACCGCTTCGTTTGCTCAGACAACACATCTGGAGCACGTCGAGGACGTGGAACAAATCCGGCGCGCCATCCTCCGCGGTCGCCGCCGTTTCGATCGCTTCCAGCAAACGCTCGCCGTCAATCGGCTCCGGAAAAACCTTGGTCCGGCCAATCTCGAGCCGTCGCTCGGCGGCCGGATACGCCGGCAGAAATAAAACCTGCAGTCCCGGAAAGATTTCGCTGAGCGCGCCGCCCAGCCCTAATCCATCGACCCCATTACCGTCGAGTTGGGCGAGGAGAAGATCGCAGCGCGCGTGTTGTTGGGCCCACCGCTGGGTGGCCGCATCGTTTTCCACCCGATCGCAAGCGTGCTCGGTGTAGTCGGCCACCATCCCCGCCAACTGTTCCCCCACCTCCGCATCGTCATGGACGATGAGCAGTTGCATTACTGGGGCGCGGTCAAGGGCGGCGGGAACAAATTGAGCAGTTTCGTGGGGTCGGCGCGGACGGCTTGCAATTGTTCGCTGTAATAAATCCGCACGATGTAGCCCAGATATTTCCGGTGACCCGCCTCGGCCGATACGTCCGTTGCCGTCTCCTTTTTCGCGGGCGCTTTCTTCTTGGTCGAGCCCGGGGGAGTGACCGACGCCGCTGCCGCCGCCAGCGCCGCATCAGACGAGGTCTTGTTCTTCGCCCGAAGATAAGTCACCGCGAGGATCTCCGGGTTCGTGTCCTTCCAATCGTGGCGCGGGGTCAGCCATTCATAACTGACGTCCGCATCCGTCAGCACCACCTCTTTGTTGTCCACGGTGTCGTAAAAGAATACCTGGATTTTCACCTTCGTGTGGTCGATCGGCGTGTTGGGTCGCGCCTTCACGCTGATCTTCAGCTTCATGTTGGTATCAGCGTCAGGGTCGGGCGTGTCCGTCGCTGCCACTTCGGTGATGCCAAAGGTCGAGCCATCAGGAATTCCATCCGCGTCGTTGCGCGTCGTGCCGGCATCGAGCGGTGAAGTGCCGGCGAGGCCGGGTCCGGTCGTCGTCGTGGTGGCGGGCGGAGTCACGCCGGTCTTCAATTTCATGTCCGCCAACTCGTAGAGCGGGCCAGCTGTTGGGCCGATCTCGACGATTTTCTTCCAGGTCTCGTTCGAGCGCTCGTAGAGCTGAATCGATTCGTAAATCATCGCCATCTCGGCCAGCACGTTCGCGTTCTTCGGGTCGCGCTGGGCCGCGTCCTGAAGGCGGGCGAGCGCATTCGTCGTATCGCCCTTGTCGCGTAATTCGGTCGCTTGTTTCAACAGCTGTTCGGCGACGGAAAGGGCGGCCGTGCTCGCCGACGGTTGGGTCGTGCTGCCGGATGCGGTGGTCGCCGGAGCCGGCGTCGTCTTCTCGGCCACCGCCGGGCCGCTGGGGGCCGGAGTTACCGCGGGGGCCGTCGCCTTGGGATGGGCGGCGACATATTCCGCGCGCCATTTGCCCGCATAAAAAACCCCGAGGCCCGCCAGCTCCGCCGCGCCAAAAATGGCGACGAGCCAAACCGCGATCCGGAACATCCGGTCCGGCGGCGGCGTTGGGGAAATGAGATCTTCTGCGTCCATATGGTGCCGGGAATTATGCCTTGGATTCCGTTAGGCGCAAAACCGTTCAATTTTACTTCCTGCTCTTGATCCTGATCCTGCTCTTAATCCTCCCTGAAAGCGGCTTCGGCCGAAAGATCATGAGCAAGATCATGATCAGGAGCAGGACCGCTATCGTGAGATATCAGCCTGGCTCAGGAGTTGGAATCCTTCGCCGAGGAGGACCGAAGTGGCGCACTCGGTGTCATCGACGTGCAAAGCCAGGGCCGCGAAACCCCGGGGATGAGTGAGGAGCGGATAAGTGAAATGAACATTGACCTCGGCCATGAGCAACGCCGCGAGGAGTTTGGCCAGCTGGGTCGCCACCTCGCGCAGTTCGACTACCACCATCGAACAGACTCCGTAGGCCACATTATACTGCCGGAACAATTCCTCCACCTGCTCAGGATCGCTCACCATGATCCGGGCGATGGCCGAGTCGGTCGATTCCGAGATGCTTAGGGCAACGACGTGGGTGTTATGAGTGTGAAGCAGCTTCACCACGTCGAGCATGGCGCCGACTTTGTTCGGCAGAAAAATTGAGAACTGTTTGACGAGAGGCCCGTCAATTTTTGAGGTGGTCTGCGGCAGGTCGACTTCCATGAAAAAAAGGCGCGCCGCGAGCCGGTCCATCCGGCTGAGACGCGCGAGAGTATGCCATCGACTCGGTTTTTTTTGCAAACGAATAGTGGACACCGCTGCCGCCATGAATTGGTCCCAGAGGGCCCATAGGTCGGATGAGACGCAATGTGAGAATCTTTCGAAACGTGCTAAACAATCGCAGGCTGATGGACGAAGAAAACAACCTTATCGCGCAGCGGCGCGAAAAAATAGAGGCGCTCCAGACGCAGGGTGCGAACCCTTTTGGGCGCGCGTTTGAAACTTCCGGGACCATTGCCGAAGTGCGCGGGAAATTTGCTGAAGGCGCCACCCTGCGTGCCGCCGGCCGCATTACCGCCCATCGCGACATGGGAAAGAGCCATTTCGTCGACCTGCGGGACTCGACCGGGCGAATGCAGGTCTACATTCACGCGAAGGAGGTCGGCCCGGAAACGATCGAGCTTTTTAAGTTGGTTGATCTCGGCGATTTTATCGGTGTCGAAGGCGACTGTTTTCTCACCAAGACCGGCGAGCCCACTCTCAAGGTTCACAAATTGGAAATGCTGGGGAAATCGCTGCGGCCGTTGCCGGAAAAATGGCACGGGCTCCAGGATGTAGAGGCGCGGTATCGCCAGCGTTACCTCGATCTGGTCACGAACGAGCACTCTCGCGCCATCTTCGAAAAGCGGATCACGATCGTGCGTGAGATCCGGCGCTTTATGGAAGCGCGCGGTTTTCTGGAAGTGGAAACGCCGATGCTCCAGGCGGTGGCAGGCGGCGCGGCGGCGGAACCGTTCCGGACCCACCACAAGGCTCTCGGCCTGGAACTTTATCTGCGGATCGCGCCGGAGCTGTATCTCAAACGTCTTCTCGTCGGAGGGTTCAACAAAGTTTTCGAGCTGAACCGGAACTTTCGAAATGAAGGTATTTCGCGGAAACACAACCCCGAGTTCACCATGCTCGAAGCCTACTGGGCTTACGCTGATTTCGGAAAGATCGCGGACCTCGTGGAGGAAATGATCTGTCATCTGGCGGGCGCGATTTCGGAGACTGGCTACCGAGAACCGAAAAGTGGAAAGATTTTGATCGAGCACAAGGACGCGGACGGGAACGTGACGCGAACAATCAATCTGACGCCCCCCTGGCGGCGGGCGAGGTATCGCGACCTGATTCGGGACATCGATCCGGCGTGGTTCGATTACACGACGGAAAAACGGCGGGAACGCTGCGCCGAGTTGGGGGTGGAGATCAATCCGCGGATGGCGGATTACGAAGTCACGCAACAGGTTTTCGAAAAACTGGTGGAAGAGAAAACGTTCGATCCACTCTTCGTGACCCATTGCCCGAAGGAATTGGTGCCTTTGGCGAAACAGAACGAGTAGGACGATTCGCTGGTGGATGTCTACGAGCTGATCATCAATGGACAGGAAATTTCCCCCGGCTATTCGGAGCTGAACGATCCGACGGTCCAACGGCAGCGCCTTCTCGAGCAGGCCGGTGAAGAAACTCAGAAACTGGACGAGGAATTTCTTCTCGCCCTCGAACATGGAATGCCGTCGGCGGGCGGATTCGGGGTTGGGGTCGACCGGTTGGTCATGCTCCTGACCGGCGCGGAATCCATTCGCGACGTTATTCTTTTCCCTCTGCTCAAACCGAAGAGATAAGAGACTGCAAGCTCCAACATCCAAGTCCGCCTACGGACGGACTCGCTGCGGCGAGCTTCAAAGAAATTCCAAACGCCTGAAGCCCCAAGAGCACTGAACGCTGTCTAGATTGGTTATTGATCCTTGAACCTCCCCTGGAGCCTGGACGATCTGGCTCGCCCTGCAGGAGCAGGATTGAGAAACTACACCCCGCGCTCGGCGACCCACTGAACGGCAAAACGTGCGACCTGCCGAGCGTTCTCCAAATTCAACTTCTCTTTGATGTGGGTCCGATGGGTTTCCACCGTTTTCGGGCTGAGATTGAGCACCCTGGCGATGGCCTTGATTTCTTTGCCCCCGCCGATCATCTCCAGCACTTCCAGCTCTCGATCGCTCAACCGGTCGGTGATCTCTTCATCGGGCGCGACGCGGTTGACCACCACTTTGGAAATCACCTGGCTCGCCATCCTCGGACTCAAGTAGGTTTGACCATCCATCACCCCGCGCACAGCCTCGAGCACACTCCCAAGCGCCTCCTGCTTCGTCACGTAACCGCGCGCTCCCGCCCGAAGCGAGCGCACGGCGTAAAGCGATTCGTCGTGCATCGAAAGAATAAGCACGGGAATGCGCGGGAACTCAGCCACGATCATTTTCGTCAACTCGATCCCGTTGGTTCCTCGTAATCCCAGGTCCGCGATTACCAGGTGCGGCGTCACTTTGCGAATGACATCCATCCCCTCGCCCGCGCTGCTGGCCTCGCCGCAAACGGCAAAGCCATCATCCGAGTTCAGGAGCTGGATCAGCCCATGCCGGAAAAGCGGATGATCGTCTATGACGACGATGCGGACCGATTCCGGCAGCGCGCACTTCGGGTTCGCCACCGGTCCGGTCCCGAAAGCGTCCGTCGATTTCACGTCGGGCTCAACGGCCTGGCGCCGGGCTTCTTTCCGGTCGGGCCCGAACACGGCGTTTTTCCCGGGTTGCTTCGGTTTCTTCAGTTTTCGCGGGCCTGCCATAACCAGAAAAATATCGCGGTCGCGACCCTCATTGCTCGCAAATATCTTCAACCTGCCTGCGCAATCCGGGTCACTTTTTTGTCGGTATTACGCAGGTAATGTCCATTCCACCACGACGTCGACGCTCAATTTTCAGTTCCCCGCCCAGAGCGTTTGCTCGGTATTTCATCATGTGGAGGCCAAGACCCTTTCGACGGCGTTTAATGACAAAGCCTTTGCCGTCATCCTGCACGCTGACGCAGGTGTGGGTCTTATTACGATCGAGCGTAACCAGAACGTTCTTGGCCCCGGAATGCTTGACCGCGTTCGTCACCGCTTCCTGCGCGATCCGATAAAGGTGGAGCGCCACGGTGTCGTCGGGCACGTGTATTCCCCGCGCACACTTGAAGTGACACTGGATTCCGCTGTTGTCACACGCCCTCGCGGTAAGATCACGCAAGGCATTTTTCAACCCGGAAGCGGTCAACTCAACCGCCTGCAATCCGCTGGCCAGGGCGCGGGCGAGGACCACGTTTCGGTTGACCGTCTGGGCGGATTCTTCGAGAGTTTTGGCCGCCGCGACACTATCGTCGGCTATTCGTTTCGCGGTCGATTTCAGAAAGAGGGCCGTTGCCGACAGCTCCTGACAAACCATGTCGTGCAGATCTTCGCCAATTCGTCGTTTCTCCCGTTCGCTCACTTCAAGCAACTCGCGCTCGAGCTGCTGCCGCTGGGCCATGGTTCGTTGCAGCTCGTTGTTCATGGCGAGCAACTCCTGGGTGCGCTCGACCACGCGTTGTTCCATTTCATCGCGGGCATGGAGCAGTTCGTCCTCCACCCGCCGCTGATCAGTCGCGTCCCGCGCCACTTTCGCGAAACCACGCAGCTTCCCGCTCTCATCATCCAGCCGCATCAGAACGCCATCCGTCCAGACGCGGGAGCCATCCTTTCGCAGATGAAAACGGCGATCGAGAGCGCGCCCTTCATTCAAAGCGGTCCTTATCTCCTTCGCCACTTCCCGGTTCTTACGATCTTCGGCGGCAAAAATAAGCGCCCCGGACTTCCCAATGACTTCATCCCGGCTCCAGCCAAAAACACGCTCGGCGCCCGCGCTCCAGAACGTAATCAAATTTTCGGGGTCGAGGAGGAACATCGCGTAGTCGCTTGCTCCCTCCACCATAAGCCGGAAGCGTTCTTCACTTACCCGAAGAGCCTCCTCCGATTTCTTCCGCTTCGTTATGTCTCGGGTTGAGCCGGCCACCACCTCAACCGCCCCGCCACGAGCAAGAACGGGCCGAAAGATGTATTCATAATACCCGCCTCCTCCAGCCGGGCTCGTGAAGGGCGTTTCATCCCGCACGATTTCCCCGGCCGTAAAGACGTACTCGATCTGCTGCTGGAGCCGGTCCGCCAGTTCGGGTGGATAACCTAAGTCGTGAAAATTCTTTCCCACCATGGCCCCCGGCGTCCGGCCTAACAGTTTCGCGAGCGCCTGATTGGCAAAAATAAATCGCCCTTTGCGATCGAAGATGTAAGCGAAATCAGCAATCGAAGAGAGGGTGATTTCGTAAAGGCGGGCCTGTTCCTTGAGCCGCCTTTGTGGGCGCGCGCGCGCGCCCGCTGCCTTCCGCGGTTTCGGCGACCGCTTTGGAGTTTTCGTTTTCGCGGGCACGATGCGAGTGTGCCGGGAAACGGTCGCCGCGTCCAGAGAGCACGCGCACCCATTACCCTTCTGGACCGGCGTCACTAGTTCTTCAAGATACTCTGCCGGCTTTCCCAGGAGATGAACGAGAGTCCCTTCTGGAGGCGCTCGCCAATCACATTCGGGGTCGGATCGAAGCGAGAAAGTTCTGCGTCGCTTTCGAGAATCAAATCGAGCGCGTTTGGCCGCGTGGAAGTACGGACCGGGAAAAACGCCACCAGCTCATCCTGGCTTTCGCCGAGGCGAATAATTGGGAGGCTACCATTCATGATCCTGGGATTCGCGTGACTTTTAGAGAAAAGCCGAAAAACGGACGCTAATCGCTGGAAAATGCGCCTCGGGATCGCCTGCTTCCACACCCCCGCTCACCCGCCTTAGGTCAGCTCAGCCGCCATGGGAAGAGAGGACGCTCGAAACGGAGTTTGCGCCCCAGAGTAACCATCGTGTCGACGCTATGGAATATTGCGGTCTCGTCCGGCATCTGCCTGATCGCGGCCCTGTTAGAAGGTATTTTTGCGGGAAGCGGCATCAAGCAGCGCCTGGCGGAGCTTCGCACTCCGCGCTACGCGCCTCCACTTTGGGGATGGGTTCTTGTCGCAATCGCGTACTACGTAATCTGCTTTTCGGTGCTCTTTTGTCTGTTCGCGGCGCCCGCAACGCGGTCGCGCAACGGCGCGCTTGGTCTGATTGCCATCACGATGTTCCTCAACGCGCTCTGGAATTATTTTTTCTTTAGAACCCGAAATCTTTTCCACGCGTTCTTAGTCGGTCTGCTTTATGGCGGGCTGATCTGCGTCCTCTTCTTTGCGCTGCTGGAGGTTAACCGAATCGCGGCCTGGTGGTTATTGCCGTACGTCCTTTATCTTCCCTACGCGACGGGGCTTGGCCACGGAATATGGAGAATGAACCAGCCGGACCGCCCGTCCGGTTCCTGATTTCCAATGCTGAGGTTTCTTGCCGTCTTCTTCGGGTTCGGAGCGAGCATGTGCCTGCTCACCATCATTTTGCTTTCGGCTCCGGGAACGCCCCTTGATTCTTTTTGGCAGCTCAATCCCGATGCGCTATCGGGCTTTCAATGGATCGGGACCGGGAATGCGATCGCGCTCATGCTGCTGGTGGGCGTGGGCTGCGCGTCGGCTGCCGTGGGGCTTTGGCGCCGGACCGTGTGGGGTGCGCGTCTCGCGGTGGCGATTCTATCGCTCAATCTTGTCGGCGACCTGACCAACGCTCTCGTGCGTCACGATTATCGCGCACTGCTCGGCTTACCCATCGGAGGCGCGATGATTGTTTACTTACTGCGCGCTGGAACCAAGCGCTCGCAGCGAACCTAATCGCATTGCCACATTCCTCGATTCGTGTTTTAGAAAACGATGAGCATTTCTCAACACCTGCCGTCCATCGGATTCCTCTTATTAGCGACTACTCTTGAGGTGAGCGGAGACGCGCTTGTCCGAATGGGCATTTACAACCACGGAGGCGTGACGCGCCTCGGACTCATGTTAGCCGGAGCAGCGTTGCTCTTCGGGTACGGGTTCAGCCTGAATCTGGCGCCGCTGGAGTTCGGCCAGGTAGTGGGACTCTACATCGCCACCCTTTTCATCGTGTGGCAGATCATCAATTTCGCCTTTTTCCGAGCGTTGCCGACTCTGCCTGTTCTAGTGGGAGGCGCGCTCATCGTGATCGGAGGTTTGGTCGTGTCATTTTGGAAATTGAGCCCGCCTTCCGGAAGCGTTCCGCTGCCCTGACCAGAGTCGGAGATGACACAAGGAACCATTTCGGTAGGCTAAAACATGACGAAAGTCGCAATCTGCTTGTTCCTTGCGGCTGACCCATTGTTGCCGGTTCGTGTCCTGGCGCTCATCGTCCTCATGGCGGTGGTCGCCGCCTTCATCTACGTGGTGCGGCATCTCCGGACGATCGAGCGAACAATCTCAGCCGACGGGCTGGTACCCGATGAGCGGGGGCCGCGCAATAATGTCGTTCTGATTATCTGCGCGGTGCCGATCGTCGTCACCGCACTGCTGCTTTTTTTGCTTTTCAAAGCGTGATCGGCGCTCGGCGGAGAAGAGTCTACGCCTCGTTCTCCACCGCAAAGACAATTCCCTGCCCTTCCTCCCCAGGCCGGGAATGAAAACGACGATAAATCTGGTTCAGCCGGCGAATTG
>JBBRMO010000021.1:0-12459 GCA_038230815.1 Chthoniobacterales bacterium | reverse complement strand
CACGATCGACGTTTACCGGAGGAAACTGAAGCCGGTCTCCAGCATTCTCGATCTCGCCTGTTTCATCGGGTTCTTTCCGCAGATGGTGGCCGGGCCGATCGTGCGCGCCTCCGCGTTCCTGCCCCAGCTCCAAACCATCCGCAGGTTTGCCGACGTCGATGGGCGCGGCGCGCTCGTCCTCTTCCTCACGGGTTTCATCAAGAAAGCGTGCATCGCCGATGCGGTCGCGCCGTTTGTGGATCGCTATTTCGAGGCGCCGTGGAATTTCACGATGGCGAGCGCCTGGGTCGCGGTGCTGTTCTACGCGATCCAGATTTATTGTGATTTTTCCGGCTACACGGACATGGCGATCGCGACCGCGGGTTTACTCGGCTACCAACTGCCGGTTAATTTTCGTTTTCCTTACTTCGCGGTCAACATTTCGGATTTCTGGCATCGCTGGCACATCAGTCTCTCGAGCTGGTTGCGCGATTATCTTTATATTCCGCTGGGCGGGAACCGCGGTCCGGTCTGGTTTGTCTATCGCAATATCATGATCACGATGTTGCTCGGTGGTTTGTGGCACGGGGGCGCCTGGACCTTTGTGATCTGGGGCGGGCTCCATGGCGTGGCTCTAATCGTTCATCGCGAATGGAATCGGCGCGTAAAATCCCGGAGCGACGCGCTTCCTCATTTCCCGGACATGCAGAAGCATGTCCCTCCGGGGCGCGTCCGATCGATCATGCGGTGGCTGGCCTGGCCGCTCACCGTTTACTGGGTTTGCGTCGCCTGGATCTTCTTCCGCGCGGTGGATTTGCCCCACGCCGCGCCGGCCCTGCGGAGTTTTTTGTTTATGCCCGGCGCAGGAAACCAGGATCTTGGCGCGGGGATGCTTTGGATCGTCGCCGCGCTCGGGTTTGTTCACTGGCTGAACTTCCGGGGAACCTTTTCACAATGGTGGCGACGTCCGCCCACTCCAGCGTTTGCCGCCGGGTACGGTTGCGCGTTCGCCATCGTGCTCTTATTTATCCCTCCGCACTACGCCCCCTTTATCTATTTCCAGTTTTGAGCCCGCACTTCAACGTCTGTGTCATGCCTCGACTTCGCTCGGAATGACATGCTGAGGTAGCTTGATTCCGTATGAGAAAAAAAATCGTCGCCGCGAATTGGAAGATGAACATGACCCAGGGCGAAGCAGCCGCGTTCGTTTCGACGTTTCTGCTCGAGATGGGCGAATCAAGGGACGTCGAGGCGGTCCTGGTCCCGCCGTTCACCGCGATCGCGACGGTCAACACCTCCCTTGAGCACGCGCAACATATCAAAGTCGGGGCGCAGAACATGCATTGGGAACGCTCGGGCGCGTTCACGGGTGAGATCAGTCCCACGATGTTGCGCGATCTTTTCGTGCGCTACGTCGTCCTGGGCCACAGTGAGCGCCGTACGCTCTTCGGCGAGACCGATGAGATCGTGAATCGCAAGGTGCGGGCCGCGCACGACGCGATGCTGCGACCGATCGTGTGCGTAGGCGAGAGCCTGGAACAACGCGAGCGCGGCGAAGTAGAAAAGGTTTTATCGACCCAGCTCAAAGGCAGTCTTGCCGGACTGGGCGTGAAGGAATTGCAGGAAACCGTGATTGCGTACGAGCCCGTCTGGGCGATCGGCACGGGCAAGACCGCGACGGCAGAGCAGGCGCAGGAGGCGCACGCCTTCATTCGCAAAGTGCTCGGCGAAATCTCGGACGAGACAACGGCCGACAAGATTCGGATTCAATACGGCGGGAGCGTGAAGCCCGATAACGCGCGCACGCTGATGTCGCAGCCGGATATTGACGGCGCGCTCGTGGGCGGCGCCAGCCTCGATCCGCGCAGTTTTGCGCAGATCGTGCAGGGGGCGTCACTGTAGCCGGGATCGCGGATCCCGGTGGAAAACAAACGCGCGCTCTGGTGCCGGGATTAGCGATCCCGGCTACAAACTTTACGGCAGTTGGTAAACTTCCACTGAACCCACCCCGGTTCCGCTATTCGCCCCGTGAACAACCGCGGTATAAGCACCAGCGGCGAGCGTTTGCAGGACCGCTGATTCCTTCGTGTTGGTGGGCGCCAGTCCACTGTTTTGAATCTGCGTTTTCTGCGGGCTGTTCATCCAATCGTCGTTCGAATCGACTAATCCGCCTTGCGCGTTGCGGAGTTCGAGCGTCGGGTCGGCCAGCGCGTTGGGAACGCCGAACCCTGTCAACGACGGCCCGATCGCGCGGACCAGGATCTGTTTTGACTCGGTGCCGCCGAGAATGAACCCGCCGATCAAGGCATTGGGATCGGTTCCAACCTGTCCGCGGGTCGAGATGTTGAGCAGGGTTGATCCCGGCCCGCTATCGAGATCGTAAACTTCGACCACACCCAGGCCTGTCGTATTGTTCACTCCGCGCATAATGGCGGTGTAGGCTGCCGCCGACGTGTCTGACGGAACCGTGGTCAGGATCACAGACTCGTTAGGTGAACCGGGCGCGAGTCCAATGTCCATCACGTCCTGCTTGTTCGCGGCGTCACCCCAGTTGTCATTGGTCGCGATGGTGGCGCCACTGCTATCGTGCAATTCGAGGATGGGATCGGCCACCGCACCAGGGAGGCCGCTGGAGGGCCCCAGGGCGCGGACGGCGAGCCGTTTCGAGGCCGATCCCCGCATGATGAAGCCGGCAATGAGCGCGCTGTCGCCGGTGCCCACCTGCATGCGGGTCGAGAGATTAACTGGTCGACCCGGTGCGGAGGTGACGGTCACGTTGAAATTTTGCGAGACCGTGGCGGCATCTAAATCCGTCGCCGTTACGGTAATCTTGGCGCTGCCGGCCTGTTTGCCTACGATGAGCACTTTCGTGCCGCTCACGGTTGCATCCGCCACCGTCGTATTATTGCTCGAAGCCGAAAAGCTCAGGGTCGGGATGTGCAAAATCGAGGGTAATGAGACGAGGTTCTCGGGTTTAATTGCATTGGGACTCGTGTAATTCCGCACTGGTAGTTCATTGAATGGGGATGCTTGATTGTTTGGGTCGGCTTGCACCCGCGGCAGGGCGGCAATGGCGTCGGCAGTAGCAATGCCGTTGTTCACTACTCGACCGAAAACTGTGAAGCCGCCGTTTGTCGTATCGAGATTGCTAGGTGCGCCTCCGTTGTCCGCGAGGTTAATGAACCATTGGCTGGTGGCACTGTTGGGGTCGCCACTGAGTTTCGCCATGGCGATCGTCCCGCGTTTGTTTGAAATTCCAGGCTCATTCTGGATCGGGGGTAAAGCTTTGACGCTGTATGTATTAATCGCCGTTTCCAAAAATCCCCCGCCTTGGATCACGAATCCGGGGACGGAACGATGGACAAAACTAGAGCCGGCGCCGCTGGAATCGGTGATAAAGTAGAAACCCTGGTCGACGTATTTTAAGAAGTTCGTCACCGTGATCGGCTTTTGCTGGCCGTAAAGAGCGATGTCGATATTGCCGAGAACGGTCGTTAACCGGACGGCGTCGCTCGCATCAGGGTCTGAAAATGCGGTCGAAAGGTCGATGGAGCGCGCGGGTGCTCCGGCGTATTCGGTGAAGTCAGCGATCTGGCTGGTCACGACAGGCGGGACATTTTGGGCGAAGACCGAAAGAGCGAAAGCGCCGAGGGCGCTGGTGAGAAGGAGTGAGATCCGATTCATGGAAGGACATTTTTACTCCATTTGGTGAAAACGCGCCAGTAGATGCTGAAGCCGGGATCAGCGATCCCGGCTACAGCATCTATTTCTTTATCTCGAGATACGTCCGAGTCACCACCTTGCCGGTACTCGTGTCGAATTCCTCAATCCGCATCTGTTTCAAGAACCAGCGACCCTCGATTTTTTGCGCCGAAACAACCTCGAAACGCTTCGAGAGTTTGGCATCCCAATCGTAGCCATCTACCCGCATGAGAGCGCCTCCTTCCTTGTCGACCCACACCCAGAGATTCGAGTACTGCGATTGCCGGTTCGGGGCCTTCAATTCGAGCTTCCAGCAATTGCGCGTCCGGATTGAGTTCTCGCCGGTAACTTTTGCATTCGCCCAGTAAAGGAACTTCATCGCCAGGTCTTCGTAGGTCACCCCGGTTCCCCGCACCTTGTGGTCGAACTGGGCCGGCGTGATTTTCTCCACCCCGCTGCGGGTCACTTCCTCCAGCCGAGAATCGTTGTCGCCCAGGCGCAATTGGAGCGCTTCGTCGGGATTCGTAAAGGTGTAGCGAATAACCGGCCCGGTCTGGGTCAGGCGGAACGGAACGATTTGCTCGTTCTCGCGGAGCTGACCTTGCAGATCCAGTTCCTGCTGTGACTGCCGCAGCCGGACTGACTCGAGGATTTCTTTGGCGGAAGGCGGCACGGCGAGACTCATCGAGGCGGCTGCAGTCAATCCGAGGAGACAGGAGACGATTTTCTTGTGCATCGGAGGCGAGTTTTAAGTGTTAAGTGGTAAGTTCGAAGTAGGGACAGCCCGGTTCCTTTCCTTAACACTTAAACCTTAACACTTAAAATTTTCGGGCAATGGATCAGGCGATTTTTCATCTTATCAACGAACGGTGGACGAGTCCGGCGCTCGACTTGTTCATGGCGGCGTTGAGCGACCTGGAAATCTGGAAGCCGTTGATCGCGGTTCTGGTGGTGGGCGCTCTCGTTTTTTTCGGGTTCAAGGGTCGCGCCTTCATCATTTGCCTGGTTCTGGCGCTCGGGGTCGCGGATTTTCTTCTGGTCAGTCCCTTGAAAACAGCGATCGGCCGCCGGAGGCCGAAGCAGGTGCAAAAGGTGCGGATGGTCCAATTGGAACGGACCCGGCCGCAATTCCTCACCCTTTTCAAACAGCCGACAATCCGTTACTCGGATGAAACCGACCGGACAAAATCCGGTCCCTCATTTCCATCGGGACACGTCACGGACAATGTGATTATCGGAACGATCTTCTTTCTCTTTTTTCGGCGCTGGGGCTGGTTGTATTACATCATGGCGGCGGCGATCGGTTATTCGCGGATTTATCTCGGGGCGCATTGGCCGAGCGACGTGCTGGCGACCGCGTTCATGGCCGCGGGCGAGGCGCTGCTGATCGTGGCGCTCGCGGAATTTATCTGGAAACGCGCCGCGCCGCGCCTGGCACCGAAATGGTTTGCGCTGCATCCGCGCCTGATCGGTTAACGCATGAGCCACACGCGAGCGGTTTGGCTATTCGTTCTGGGTTTGACCGTGATCCGGTTGACTTTTCTCGGCGCGATGGACCTCTCGTTTGACGAGGCGCATTACTGGATGTGGTCGGACCGTCTGGCCCCGGCTTACTTTAGCAAGGGACCTGGGATTGCCTTTGCAATCCGCGCCAGCACCGCCCTTTTCGGCGCGACCGAATTCGGCGTGCGCTTCTGGAGCCCGATTCTCGGCGCCGCCACCATCCTGCTTCTCTATTATTTCACGAGGAAGCTGTTTAACGAGCGGGCCGGTTTCTGGATCGTCATCGCGCTCAATGCGGTTCCTCTTTTCAACGTCGGCAACCTCCTCATGACCATCGATCCGCTCTCGATCTTCTTTTGGGTGGCGGCCATGTTCACGTTCTGGCTGGCGCTCGAGCGCACCCCCAAGGCGGTCTGGCTCTGGACCGCGACGGGTTTCCTGATCGGGCTTGGTTTTCTCTGCAAATATACGAATGCGTTCGAGCTCCTCTCCGTCGTCATCGTCCTCGCGCTTGTCCCGCGCCATCGCCGCGAATTCAAACGACCTGGCCTCTATTTTCTCCTGGGTGCCTTCGCCCTTTGCCTGGTCCCGCCGATCGTCTGGAACGCGGGGCACGCCTGGATTACGCTCTCGCACTTGCGCTCGCGGGGCGGGCTCGACCAATCGCTCGGGATTCGTCCCCTGGAACTGCTCGGATTTCTCGGCGCGCATTTCCTCACCTTTTCTCCGCTCCTTTTCCTGGCGCTGGCCTGGGCCGTGGTGGCGAACTGGCGCCGGGCCCGGCAACACTTCAAGATCCTGTACCTTTTCTGGTTCGGTTTGCCGGTCTTCGGGTTTTATTTCCTGCTCTCGTTGAACGATCAGGCGGCTCCGAACTGGGATGTCCTCGCGTTCCTGAGCCTGGCAATCCTGGCCGCATCTTATTGGACCGAGCGGCTCGAATTGAACCGCTGGGCAGCGGGATTCCTTTCCACGGGAGTTTTCCTCGGGCTCGCCCTGAGCCTGTTCGCCGTCGACACTGATCTCCTCCGCAGCCTGAACCTGCCGTTCCCGCATCACCGCGACCCGGCGGATCGCGTCCGCGGATGGAGATACGCGTCGCGCGCCGTAGAACAGATCCGGCTCGATCTCGAGACGAAAAACAAGGAGCAGCTTTTCATCATCGCCGACCAGCGCGATCGCGCCTCCGAGATGTCGTTCTATTTCAAACGGAAACGCGTCGAAGGCCCGGGCCATCCGCCGGTTTACATCGTGGAATCGCAGGACATCTCGAACCAGTTCTCGTTCTGGCCGCGTTACGACGAGTTCGTCGAGACGCCGCCGAACCAGCCGTTACCGGACGGTGAAGTGTATACCGAGGAGGGTGGAATTAACCAGTTCACCGGCCGAAGCGCGCTTTACGTTCAGGACGGACCGACGGAGCTTGTGCCCCATAACATTCGGGCCGCGTTCCAATCAGTCGACCGCATCGCCACCGTGGAGGTCAGCCGTTTCGGACAGAAGGTGCGCGAATGGCAGGTGTTTGTTTGCCGGAATTATCGGACACTGCCGTTATGAACCCTGGTTCGCCCGCGGTCTCGGTGGTGGTGCCGCTGTTCAACGAAGAAGAAAACGTCCCGATCCTCCAGGCGGAGCTGACCGCGGCGCTGGGCCGGCTCGACTACGAAATTATTTTCGTCGATGACGGTTCGTCCGATGAAACCGTGAAGCGAATCGCGTCTGAACCGCGGGTCCGGCTGGTGCGGTTCGAACGAAACGCCGGCCAGAGCGCGGCGATGTATGCGGGACTCCAGAGTGCGCGGGGAGCCGTGGCGGTCCTGATCGACGGCGATCTGCAAAACGATCCCGCCGAGATTCCGAAACTGCTCGCCGGGATCGAGGGCGGCGCCGATCTCGTTTGTGGTTATCGCGCGCGGCGCAAGGATACAGTGGTCAAACGCGTTACCAGCCGGGTCGCGAATTTTGTCCGGAGCCGTTTCACGAAAGATGGAGTGCGCGACACGGGTTGCACCTTGAAAGCGATGAAGCGCGAATGCATCGGGGCGCTTCTTCCTTTCAAAGGCATGCATCGTTTTATTCCCGCGCTGGTAAAGGGCGCGGGATATCGCCTGGTCGAGATGCCCGTCAATCATCGCCCGAGAAAATTTGGCCTGAGCAAATACGGGCTTGGCAACCGCGCCCTCCGCGCGACCACCGACATGTTCGGAGTCCGCTGGCTCCTCTCCCGACGGCTGAATTACAGGGTGCGGGGCGAGTAAGCGCCCTCGCGGGCAAAAGGCTGGGTGCCGACTCATCCTGCTCCTGATCCTGCTGGGAAGACCCTGAACAACGAGGATTAGGATCATGGATCACGAGCAGGAATCAGAATTCAAAGCCAAATCACGCTTGTCATCCGAAGGCTCCACGTTAAGCTTTCGACCCCCAACGGGAATCCTGCATGTCCTTGGCCAGCCTACTCTCCGCCGAGCAAATCATTCCCGAGATGAAAGCGACGGAGCGTTGGAGCGCCATCGTCGAGCTGACCGACCTCCTTGTTCTTCAGGGAAAGATCAAACCGGAAGATCGCGACAGCATCCTGGCGTCGCTTAAACAGCGGGAAGAGACGATGAGCACCGGGATCGGATTCGGCATCGCGATCCCGCACGCCTCCTCCGATCGGATCGAGGAAGTGGTCGCCTCCTTCGGCCGCTCTTCCCAGGGGATCGAGTTCGACGCGCTCGATAACGCTCCGGTCAAATTCGTCGTCCTTTTCATAGTCCCGAAGAACCAGTTTCAAACCCATCTGCGCACCCTGGCTTCCATCGCGAAATTTCTGAACGACCGGAGCGTCCGCGAAAGCCTCGCGGCCGCGAAGTCGGCGGACGAAATTCTGGCCATCTTTCGCGAGCGCAGCCAAAAATAATCTGCCGCCGGCCCGCGCAGTCGGGACGAATTATCGCGATGAGAACGCGGCGAAAAAGCGCCGCGGCTATAGCATGGAAACATTTCAAGAGATTCTCGCACAGAAGGTGGCGGAAGCGCTCCGGGCAGCCGGTCTTCCGCAGGTCGGCGCGGTGACCCCGGCGACCGACGCGCGGTTCGGCGACTACCAAAGCAACGCGGCGCTTATCCTGGGAAAGCAGCTCGGCGAAAACCCCCGCGCGATCGCGCAGAGAATTCTGGACGTTTACGGCCCAGGGGACTTATGCGAGCCACCGACGATTGCCGGCGCCGGTTTCATTAATTTCAGGCTCCGTCCCGAGGCGCTCGCCGCGCACACGGCAAGTCTGTTGCACGACGAACGACTGGGAGTGGAGCTCTCCGGAACCCAGAAACGAATCGTGATCGATTTCGGATCGCCCAACGTGGCCAAGCCAATGCACGTCGGACACATTCGCAGCACCGTCCTCGGCGACGCGCTCGCCCGGATCGCTTCCTTCCTCGGACACGAAGTTATCCGGGACAATCATATCGGCGACTGGGGCACGCAGTTCGGCATGGTCATCTACGGCTGGAAGAATCTGCTCGATCGCACCGCGCTCGAACGCGATCCGATCGCCGAGCTCGTTCGCATTTACAAAGAGACCAACGAAAAAGCGACCAGCGATCCCAAGGTGCGGGAGGCGGTCCGGGAAGAATTGGTCAAACTCCAGGCTGGCGACCCGGAAAATTTCGCGATCTGGAAAGAGACGGTCGACCTTTCCCTGAAGGAATTCGAGCGCGCCTATCGGGTGTTGGATATTCATTACGACATCCAACGGGGCGAAAGTTTCTACAACGACCGGTTGCCTGCGGTCGTCGAGCGACTGCTGAAATCGGGAATCGCCGAGATCAGCGAAGGCGCCGTTTGCGTTTTCTTCCGCGATATTCCGGAGCTGGGGGAAAAGCCCGCCATCATTCGCAAGAGCGATGGTGGTTTTAATTACACCACCACCGATATCGCAACGGTCGATTATCGAATCCAGGATTTGAAAGCGGACACCGTCTGGCTGGTCGTCGGCGCCCCGCAAATCCTGCACTTCAAGCAAATCATCGCGATCGCGCGGCGCGAGGGTTACATGGCCGATTTTCGCCACATTACTTTTGGCAGCATTCTCGGCGAAGACCGCAAGCTAATGAAAACGCGCTCGGGCGACAATGTGCCTCTCCGCGATTTACTGGCTGAGGCCGTCCAGCGGGCCCGCAAGATCATCGAAGAGAAGAATCCAGACCTGAGCGAGCCGGAGAAAGTCGACATTGCCGAAAAGGTCGGGATCGGAGCGGTGAAATACTACGATCTCTCCCAATACCGGATGACCGATTACATTTTTTCCTGGGACCGGATGCTTTCGTTCCAGGGAAACACCGCGCCCTATTTGCAGAACGCCTACGTCCGGATTCGCTCCATCTTCCGGAAAGCCGCTGGAGCCCCGCCTCGGGCAGGCGCGTTGGATGGCGCGGACACGCCCGGGAAGATCGCCCTGGCGGCGCCCGAAGAAAGAAGTCTCGCGTTAAGGCTCTGCCAATTTGCGGAAGTCGTTCCCGCCGTCCTGAACGATTTCCGGCCGAACTTGCTCGCGAATTACCTCTACGAGCTGGCGAACGCCTTCCACTCGTTTTACGAAGCCTGTCCGGTCCTCAAATCAGACGAGCCGGCCCGCGGTTCACGACTAGCCCTGTGTGAGCTGACCGCTCGGGTCATCGCCAAAGGGCTCGAGCTGCTTGGAATCAAGGTGCCCGAGAAGATGTAGTTTCGAATCCTGCTCATGATCTTGATCCTGCTCATGATCTTTTTTGGATTAGGATCCAGATCATGAGCAAGAGCAGGAGAAGGACCGGATGACGCACCCGCGCATACCCACTTCGACCTACCGGCTCCAGTTCAACCGGCAGTTCACGTTCAACCACGCGCGTAAGATCGTGTCGTATCTCGATGCGCTTGGGATCAGCGACTGCTACGCGTCGCCGTATTTCCAGGCGCGAGCGGAGAGTCTGCACGGTTACGACATCACCGATCACAATAAGCTCAATGCGGCGATCGGTTCGCGCGCGGAGTACGACGCCTGGATCGCCGACCTCCATGCTCACGGGATGGGACAGATCGTCGATTTCGTCCCCAACCACATGGGCGTGGGCGAGCCGCTCAATCTCTGGTGGATGGATGTTCTGGAAAACGGACCCAGCTCGACTTATGCGCCCTACTTCGACATCCAGTGGAAGCCGCTCAAATCCGATCTCGAGGACAAGGTATTGCTTCCGATCCTGGGCGATCAATACGGACGAGTCCTGGAGCGGGGCGAGTTGCAGGTCCGCTTCGACGCGGGCGCTTTTAGTCTCCGCTATTACGATCACGAATTTCCCATCGCTCCCGGCACCTACCGGCACATTCTCCAGATCGCGCTTGAGAAACTGGAGCCGTTTAAGAGCGAAGATTTCTACGCCGAATTCCAGAGCATTATCACAGCGCTGGAATATCTGCCGCGTCGGACCGAAACCGACCCCGAGAGGATCGCCGAGCGGGCCCGCGAGAAGGAGATCGTGAAGCGGCGCCTGGAGCGGCGTTGCCAGGAAGCCCCGCAGGTTCAGGACGCCGTTATCCAGGCGGTCGCTCAAATCAACGGCACGGCCGGTGATCCGCGCAGCTTTGATGCCCTCGATCTGCTCTTGAACGACCAGTCGTATCGGCTCGCTTTCTGGCGGGTCGCGGCGGAGGAGATCAACTACCGGCGCTTCTTCGATGTCAACGATCTCGCCGCGATCCGGATGGAGTTGCCGGAGGTTTTCGATGCAACCCACCAGTTACTCCTGGAGTTGATCGCGAGCGGCGCCGTTTCCGGGGTCCGCATCGATCATCCGGATGGCCTTTATTTGCCGCGAGAATATTTTGAGAAATTGCAGCGCCGTTCCGCGGCCGCCTCCGGCCGTCCATTCCCGGAAGATGGCCGCGCGATTTTTCTCGTGGTCGAGAAGATCTTATCGGGGGCCGAGACGCTGCGACGGGATTGGGCCGTCCACGGGACAACTGGTTATGAGTTCGGAAAATTGCTCGCGAATGTTTTGGTGGATGCTTCCGCCGAGCAGGCAATCACGAAAACCTTCCAGCGTTTCATCGGTCATTCGATGCATTTCGGCCATCTGGTTTATGCGAAGAAACGGCTCGTGATGCGCCTTTCGCTCGCGAACGACGTCAACGTCCTCGGCGACATGCTCGATCGACTTTCGGAAAGGAACCGCTGGTTCCGCGATTTCACCCTGGAGGCCCTCGCCCGGGCGGTCCGCGAAACGATCGCCTGTTTTCCCGTTTATCGAACCTATGCCGAGCCCGGCCAACCCGTGAGCGATGAGGACCGCGCCATCATCGAGCGCGCGGTCACGGCGGCGAAACGGCGAAACCCTGCGCTGGAAGAATCGGTTTTCAACTTTCTCCGTGACATTTTGCTTTTCCGGTTTCCGGAAAATCTTGATGACGACGCCCGCCGGGAACACGCGCATTTCGTCCTGAAATTTCAGCAAAGCACCGGCCCGATCATGGCGAAAGGGCTGGAGGACACCACCTTCTATATTTATAACCGGCTCGCGGCTTTGAACGAAGTCGGGGGTGAACCCCAGCATTTTGGGATCGGGGTGGATGAATTTCACCAGCGCAATTTCGAACGCCAGCGCGACTGGCCGGCGACTTTGCTGGCGACTTCCACGCACGACACGAAACGGAGCGAGGACGTCCGCGCCCGGATGCTGGCGATCGCGGAAGTGCCGCAACGGTGGCGGAGCGCATTGCAGCGCTGGCGCGTAATCAACAAGCGCTGGAAACGCAATCTCGAGGAGACGACCGCGCCGGACGCGAACGAAGAATACCTCTTTTACCAGACTCTCCTTGGCACCTGGCCAATGGACGGGGCGGGTTGCGCGGAGCCGACCATGACGGCCGAATACATCGAGCGCATCCGGTCTTACATGGCCAAGGCTTTGAAAGAGGCAAAGATGAACACGAGCTGGATTCAGCCTAACGAGCAGTGGGACTCGGCTGTGAACGCTTTCGTGGAGGGCGTGCTGGATTCGTCGCCGAAAAACAAATTTATCCCGGCTTTCCTCCCGGTCGCGGAAGAGATCGCGCGCCTCGGGGCTATCAACTCGCTCTCTCAGGTGGCCTTGAAGCTGACCGTGCCGGGTGTGCCCGACATTTATCAGGGAAACGAAATCTGGGATTTTAGTTTGGTTGATCCCGATAATCGTCGTCCGGTTGATTACGAACGCCGCCGGGAAATGTTGCGTTCGCTGGAAACAGCAGCGCCGGCTGAATTGCTGGAGCATTGGCCT
>JBBRMO010000020.1:0-12512 GCA_038230815.1 Chthoniobacterales bacterium | reverse complement strand
TGCGGTCAGTTTTCCTGCTTCAACGAGCTTTTCCAGTTCGGCATCCATTAGGGACGGATAAGCTACGGAAAAGGCCGCGTTTCGCGAGTGGAAATTGCCGGAACATGCTCCGCTCCTCCTCTTCATCCTGATCCTGCTCATGATCCCGGAGCAGGCTACGCTCGTTCAGGAGGTGAGGACCGGGATCAAGTTCATGAGCAGGGAATGAATGCCCGTGCTTTGCCGTTGCGACCGTCGGCGCGTCATGGGACGGTCTGCGCCGTGCCCACGAGCATTTGGTTTTGGGTCGCCTTTCACGTGGGCGTCTTTATCGCGCTGGCGGTCGATCTGATCAGTTTCAAGCGGCGCGACCGCGAGCTGAGCATGCGCGCCGCGATCCAGCGCAGCTTCATTTGGATCGTTCTCTCGCTCGCGTTCAATCTGCTCATCTGGAAATCGAAGGGGGATGAAGCGGGCCTCGATTTTCTCACGGGCTACATCATCGAATACTCGCTGAGCGTCGATAACATCTTTGTTTTCGTTCTCATTTTTGCCTATTTCCGCGTCCCACCCCGGTCGCAGCACCGCGTTCTGGTGTGGGGAATTCTGGGGGCGCTCGTCATGCGCGGCGTCATGATCTGGCTGGGCGTGACCCTGGTAGAGCGTTTCCATTTCGTTCTCTACATCTTCGGCGCGTTCCTTTTGCTGACCGGTTTGCGGATGCTTTTCGATCGCGATGCCAAGATGGATTTCGAGGAAAATTTCTTTATGCGCTGGTGCCGGCGGTTGCTTCCGGTCACGAAGGAATTTCATGGGCGCCGCTTTGCCATCCGAATTGACGGACGGCTGAAGTTCACGCCGCTGCTTCTGGTCCTGCTCCTCGTCGATGTCATGGACCTTATCTTCGCGGTCGACTCCATTCCGGCGGTCTTCGCCATCACCACCGATCAATTCATTGTCTACACCTCAAACATCTGCGCCATTCTGGGCCTGCGTTCGCTCTACTTTCTTCTCGCGCGCATGATCGATCGCTTTATTTACCTGAAGACCGGCCTCGCCCTCATTCTTGGTTTCGTGGGAACAAAAATGATCCTGGTCCACACGGTCTCAATTCCAAACTGGATTTCGCTCCTCGTCATTCTCGCCACTTTGACGGTTACGATCACCATCTCGCTGGCTAAAACGAGGCCACCGAACGCGGGTCCACCTCAGGCGTCGTAGCCGGGATCGATGATCCCGGCCTTTGCTGAAATAAGTCTATTTGCCGGGATCAGCGATCCGGCTGCAGCAATCAAATCTGAAGAGTTGCGTTTCCGCCGGAAAATTGTTTAGCTGGAGACCGCCATGAAACACCTGCTCGCGGCTGCGCTGGTTCTCGGTTTTACTGCCACTTCCTTCGCTGATATTCAGGATCCGCCTGCGAACGACTACGGCCCGACGCGCAAGCTCGGTCGCGGTTTGTCGAATGTTGCCTTTGGCATTGCGGAATTGCCGGTCCAGATCGCGCGAGTGAACGATCGAGAGGGAAATTCGGCGGCGGCAGGTTACGGGCTCGTCCGGGGTTTGGGCCGCAGCGGCATGCGCATCGGGGCCGGCCTGTGGGAGATGTTCAGCTTCCCCTTCCCAATTAACCGTCAGGGCACCTACTATCCAGTTTTGCCGGGTCACATCCATCACATCCACGGCGGCTACGAGGAGTTCCCGCCCGAGCTCGGCAACGAATCGAAATATCCTTACATCCGACAGTATTGACTGTCATCCCTCCCTCGCCGCGTAATGGTGGCAGAGATGGATCGAGCGCTCCGTCGCTCGATGTTTAATGGCGGCTTGGCGCAAATATTTGGCGTCGAGCGACGGAGCGCTCGATCCACCTTGAATATCAGGGCACAAAGGCCCCTCCCGCATTATCATCATCCGATGCGTTCGGTAGAATTAACAATCCAGGATGTCGCTTTCGGGGGTAAAGGGGTGGCGCGTGACGACGGCAAAGCCGTTTTTGTTCCCCTCACCATCGATGGAGAGCGGATCACGGCGCGAATCGTGCGCGAGAAAAAGCAGTTCGCCGAAGCGGAATTGGTCGACGTCCTGGAGGCTTCGCCGGAACGCGTCCAGCCGGCATGCCCGTACTTTGGCCGGTGCGGGGGGTGCACCTACCAGCAGATCAGCTATGCCCATCAGCTAACGCTAAAAGCGCGGCAGGTCGAGCAGGCGATGCGGCGCATTGGCCGGCTCGCCACTCCTCCCATGCGGCCCATCGTCCCCTCACCCTTGCCTTACGCGTATCGCAACCGGATTACCGTGCACGCCCAGGATAACGTCGTGGGCTTTTATCGCCGCGATGTTCATGAATTAATGGACATCGCCCAGTGTCCCATTGCGATGCCTGAAGTGAACAAGGCCCTGACCGATTTGCGCGCGATACAGCCCCGCGATGGTCATTACTCGCTGCGCGCTCACTCCGGTCCGCGTGTGTTCGCGCAGACGAATGACCCTGTCGCTGAGAGGCTGGCGGATTTCATCAAGGAAACCCTCGCGCACGAAAGCGGTTTCCTGATCGACGCATTCTGTGGCACCGGATTTTTGACCAAACGCCTCGCGGATAAATTCGAGCGCGTCATCGGAATCGATTGGGACCGTTTCGCGATCGATGCCGCACGGAAAGAGGCGCGACCTAACGAGACCTACATCGCCGGCGATGTAGCGGTGGAACTGGCGAAAGCCTCAAGGAGCGGCGATTCCCAAATCGCCGGCCAAAATAGTGGGCGATCTGGAGGTCGCTCCTCCTTGAACGAATGGACCTTGATCGTAGACCCGCCGGCGACCGGCCTCTCCAGCGAAATGCGCCATGCGATTCTCAATTCGCCGCCCGCAATGATGATCTACGTCTCCTGCAACCCGCCGACCCTGGCACGCGACCTGGCCGAATTGCAGTCGCGCCTCGCAATCGTCTCCATCACTCCCTTCGACATGTTCCCCCAGACCGCCGAGATCGAAGTCGTCGCGCATCTGAAATCCCTGTAGCAGCGGCCCTGTGGGCCTCTTGGATTGGACTATTCGACCCGCAGCGCTTCGACCGGATTCAAATAGGTCGCACGTCGGGCCGGCAACAAACACGCCAACACCGCGGCCAACGCCAGGACGAGCGCGGTGCCGCCGAGCAACAGCGGATTATGCGCCGAGGTTTGGTAGAGCTGCGACGCGATTAACCGCCCCAGCGCTACTGCGGCGATCAATCCAACCCCAAGTCCGAAAATCACCGGCTTCATTCCCTGCGCCATCACGAGCCTCACCACATCCATCGTTTGCGCACCGAGCGCCATCCGCACGCCAATTTCGCCCGTTCGTTGCTCGACCGTGTACGCCACCGCGCCGTAGATTCCCACCGTTGCCAGCACCAACGCCACCCCCGCGAACAAGCCCAGCAGTGTCATCATCAGCTTCGCCTGCCCCAGTGCCTGCGCCATAATCGCGCTGACCGGCTGGGGCAGAATGAGCGCGAGACCAGGATCGATCGTCTTCAAGGCCGCCTGCACCGATTTTGTTACACTGTCCGGCGGTAATGGACTGCGCACCGTGATGGTGAGAAACGGAAAATTCTCCTGCGCGAACGGCCGGTAGAACTCCATGTCGTTCTGCTGGTCGAGCCGGATCGAACGCACATCGCCGACGACGCCCACGATCTCGACGGGCACACTACCGCTCGTGATGAGCAATGTTTTGCCGACCGGGTTTTCATTGCCGAAAACCGTCTTCGCACCCGTAGCGCTGATGAGGACGACATTCGGATGATCGGCGATGTCCTTCTCATTGAAATCGCGGCCGGCGAGAAGCGGAATTCCAAGGGTCCGAAGCCAGCCGGGGGAGATGTCATTCGAGGGCGCGCCTTGGCGCTCCGCCACCGGAGGAATGTTGCCGTCGGCGCGGGTATAAAGAGTCGCACCTGCGCCACCGAAGAGCGGGAAACCACCGCTGACCCCCGCTTCCTGGAGCCCAGGCGTCGCGCGCAGCGCGTTCGACATCTGGTCGGCAAAACGATTGCGCGAAGCGACGTCGGGATATTGCGCCTGCGGCATCACCGTCAAGCCGACCCAAAGATTTTCTGGCTTGAACCCGGGATTTTGATGACTGAGCTGCGTGAAGCTCGCGATGAGCAACGATGCCCCCGCCACCAGGGTAACCGAGAGCGCTACCTGCGCGCCGACCAGCAATTTGCGGAAACGCTGCTGCCGCATGCTGCCGGCGGTTCCGCGACCACCTTCCTTCAACGCATCCACCATGTCCGCGCGCGAGCTTTGCCATGCAGGGTACAAACCCATCACCAGGCCAGTGAGAAGTGAGAGCGCAATTGTGAAGGCGAGGACCGGAAACGAAACCGCCGTCGCGGCTCCGGCCTCAATCGGAAGAAAGTTTGCCGCGAGTTTCGGGATCAACGGGACCAATTGGCCCGCGAGGACCGCTCCGAGAATTCCCGCGAGCAAACTGATGAGCACGCTTTCGAACACGAAAAGCCGGAGAACACTCGACCGCGACGCTCCCAGCGCCATCCTCAGCGAAATCTCGCGACGCCGGCCGCTAAACCTGATGAGGAGCAGGTTCGCGACGTTACTGCAGGCGATGAGCAGGACAAAGGTCACCGCCGCCACGAGGGTGGCGAAGCCCGGCCGCAAATTTTCCGTTACATCGTCGGGGAGTGTCTTGACCACCGTCCCGGATTTTGCGTCGATCTTTTCCGGATACTGCGAGCGATAGCTGTCCGTAAGCAACTGCAGAGCGGCGCGGGCCTGCTCTACCGTGATATTTGGCTTCAATCGGCCGACCGCGCGGAGAAATGCCGTCCCCCGCATCATCCGTTCATGCGAAAAACCCGGAATGATAAATGGCTTCGTCGTCCAGATATCCGCGTTCGGTCCGGTCCACGAAACCGGCAGGGTGGCGACCACGCCGATAATGCTGTGGGCCACTCCATCTAGCGTTAAGGCACGTCCAATCACGTTCGGATCACTGCCCAGCCGCGCCTTCCAAAAGCGCTCCGTAATCACGGCGACATCGGCGCCTTCCTCCTCCTCAGGTCGAAAGGTGCGGCCCTGCGTCGCCCGCAGTCCGAGCACATCGAAGTAATTTGCGGTGGTCTTGAAAATCGGCACCTGAAAGGGATCGCCCAGGCCGGTCACCGTGGCAGCCAATCCGTTTTCGCCCGCGAATCCATCGAAGATCTGTTGTCCATCCCGGAAATGGTAGAAGCGCGGCGCCGAAATCGGGAAATCGACAGTCTGTTCCTTAAAATGCGAGAAGACGTGAAGCACGCGCGCCGGTTCTCTGAATGGCAGGCCGCGGAGGAAGAGATCGTCGATCAACGAAAAGATCGCCGTGTTGAGCCCGATCCCGAGCGTGAGAGTGATCACCGCCAGAAGCGTGAACCCCGGCGATTTCCGCAGTTGCCGGAGCGCGAAGCGAAGATCAGTCATCATAAAAAGAAGGGTGTCCGGCCCAGAATGCCGCAAAATTGAGATGCGCCAATCGGGGCCGTTGGATTCATTAAATAAACGGCGCTGTGCTTTATTTTTGTCTGCCTTGTTCCGTTGCCAGAAAAGCTCCCGGCTCCAATATCTCCGCCACCGGACGGATTCGTCCGCAGGCGAACAAGCTCCAGAGAGGCTCGCAAATTCCAAACGAGAATTTGCCACGCTCCTCTGAGACGCACGCCCCCGCAGGACAGAGGAAGGTCGCCCCATTAGGTCCGGTCCCGGTCCTGGGTCTGAGAGCGATGACGGCGCGCTGCGTCAACCCCGGTGATTTCCGCAACTGCCGCAGCGCAAAGCGCCGGTCAGTCATCATATTCAATTAGGATGTTTGCGGGGCCGCGACAGCAGCTTTGTGCGCGCCAGGACTTTCGCCAAAAAATAGATCGCCTCGTACTCTTTTTTCGCGGTCTGCGATGGTTGCACTCTTGGAGCGGCTTCGCAGATTGAAACCTCGTGTCTATCGCACTTCAACATGTCCGGAGTAAAAACATCTGAATCTCTCCTTGGCGATTTCCGCACTGACTCGCGGATGCTTCTCCTGGTCGGCTTTGCCCTGCCCCTCGGCGTCATCAGCGCGTTCGTTGCGAAAGCGCTGCTCTGGCTCATCGCGGAAATCACGAACATCGTCTTTTTCCAACGGTTCTCGTCCGAGATGGAAACGCTCCAGCACCATCATCTCGGCCCTTGGGTTATCGCTGCGCCCGTCGTGGGCGCCCTCATCATCGGTTTCATGGCACGCTATGGCTCGGAGAAAATCCGCGGCCACGGAATTCCCGAAGCGATCGAAGCGATCCTCCTCGGCGGCAGTTTAATCAGTCCCAAGGTCGCGATCCTGAAGCCGATCTCCTCCGCGGTCTCCATCGGCACCGGCGGACCTTTTGGTGCGGAAGGGCCTATTATCATGACCGGGGGCGCCGTCGGTTCGATCCTCGCCCAATTGTTTCATCTTACCGCGGCCGAGCGGAAGACGTTGCTTGTCGCGGGCGCCGCGGGCGGAATGTCGGCCGTCTTCGCGGCTCCCATCGCTGCTACTCTGCTCGCGGTGGAATTGCTGCTCTTCGAATGGCGGCCGCGCAGTTTCATTCCAGTCGTCGTCTCCGCGGTCGCCGCCTGGCTCTGCCGGATTCCATTGCTGGGATCTGGGCCCATTTTTCCGGTCGCGGTGCACGCCCAGCTCGGTCTTTGGCCAATAGTCGCGGCGTGTGGCATCGGTCTCGCCGCCGGGTTCGGCTCAGGTTTGCTCACGGTGCTTGTTTACTTTTTCGAAGACGCCTTCTCGAAGCTCCCTTTTCACTGGATGTGGTGGCCGGCCATCGGCGCCCTCTTCGTTGGCCTTGGCGGATGGATTGACCCGCGCGTGCTCGGGGTTGGTTATGAATTAATTCATGGATTACTCCGTGGCGAAATTCTCGGAGCGGCCTTGCTCGGGCTCGCCGTTGGGAAAGCGCTTGTGTGGGCGATTGCCCTGGGGTCTGGCACCTCGGGCGGCGTCCTGGCACCATTGCTCATTATTGGCGGCACGCTCGGCGCAGTTATCGGCCAATGGCTGCCCATCGGCGACGTCGGCCTCTGGGCGATGATTGGCATGGCCGCGATGATGGGCGGCACCATGCGATCTCCTCTAACCGGGATGTTTTTTCTTCTGGAACTGACCCACGATGTTAACGCGCTCCCCGCGCTTCTTTGTGGGTCAGTGGCCGCACTCGCCGTGACTGTCCTGCTCCTCCGCCGCTCGATCCTTACCGAGAAGCTCGCGCGCCGCGGCCAGCATATCGCCCGCGAATACAGCGTCGATCTCTTCGAGATGATGCGCGTCTCCGACGTGATGGATTACGATGTCCCGCTTATCCCGGCGAGCACCCCCTTGCCCCGTTTCTCCGCACGGATCGCGAGCGGCGATCCCCTCGTTTGTACCCGCCAGGGCACCCTCCTCGGTGACGAACGCGGCGACCTCGCCGGCATCATTACGCGCGGCGACGTCGTTCGCTGCTTCGAGCGCTCCCGCGATGAAACCCTGACCGTCGGCGAGGCCGGCTCCAGCCAATTGATCGTCGCCTATCCCGATGAAACTCTGCACGACGCCATGGCCCGGATGTTAAAACATGACATCGGTCGTCTTCCGGTGGTCGAGCGAGCCAACCATAAGAAAGCGGTAGGCTATCTCGGCCGCGCGAGCATCATGAGTGCGCGTGCCCGTTATCATCGCGAAGAAGAATTCCGCTCCCGCGGTTTCGAAGCAAACGGCGACAAGTCGTAATCATCGAGTGCGGTCGTCTGCAAATCGAATCAGCTTATGGAGCGATGCCTTCTGGAGTGGTATGTTCGCCGACGTCTCCGCTAGCCCGGAGGCCGCGTTAGAACAGGCACAACTTGGCAATTTTGCTTCCCACCATTCCATTCTCCGCGCCCCAGCCCGCGATGGCACCTCTCCGAATCCTCGACCCACAATCTGCTATCGCTGACCCGCAGCGGCTTGCAGCCCTCCTCCGCACCGGCTTGCTCGATACGCCTCCGGAAGAAAGCTTTGATCGGCTCACCAGATTGGCGGCGAAATTAATCGGCGTCCCCACGACCTTCATCTCGCTCGTGGATACCAACCGCGATTTCTACAAGAGCTGCTTCGGTTTCGGTGAGCCCCTCACCACCACCCGTCAGCTCGAAGGACGTACCTTTTGTCATCACGCCATCGTCTCCCCGGGCCCGCTCCTAATAAACGACACCCTGGCAGATCCGGTCTTCCGCGAAATCCCCACCGTGCAATCGCTCGGGGTGCGCGCCTACGCCGGGATCCCGCTCGTGAACGACGACGGCCAGGCGATCGGCAGTTTTTGCGCGATTGATTTCGCGCCTCGCGCCTGGTCCGCGCTCGACGTTGAAATCCTGAGCGAACTCGCCGCGTCAGCCATGCGCGAAATCAAGTTGCGCACCGCCGTGCGCGCCGCGCAGGATGCGGTCCGGTCCCGGGAGGAACTCCTGGCCGTAGTGGCGCACGATCTCCGCACCCCGCTTAATTTCATCAAGATGAGTGCGCAACTGGTCGCCGAAGCGCCCGATGCGAAGGAGAACACGCAACTGCTCGAGCGCGCCCAGGGGGCCGTTGACCTCATGAGTCTGCTTATCGATGATCTGCTCGAAGTGGCGAAGATTGAAGCCGGAGGCATTTCCGTCCTTCCCAAGCCGTTGAGTGCACAAACTCTGATCGATGACGCAATCGAAATGTCCGGCCCGCTCGCGCGCCGTCGCCAGATTAGGCTGGTCACCGAGTTCGAGCCCGACCTCCCGGCCGTGCTCGCGGATTACGAGCGGGTCCTCCGCGTCTTTTCGAATCTCATCGTTAACGCGGTAAAATTCAGCGGCGCCGATTCTACCGTCCGCGTCACCGCCGCGCGCGGCGACGGGACCGTGCGATTTTCCGTCATCGATTCCGGTTCCGGCATCCTCCCGGAAGATCTGGAACGAATTTTCGATCGCTTCTGGCAGGCCGATTCCGCCGATCGCCGCGGCGCAGGCCTCGGGCTGGCCATCGTTAAGGCAATCGTCACCGCTCACGGAGGAACCATCGGCGCTACCAGCACCGTAGGCGTGGGGAGCCACTTCTTCTTTGAGCTTCCCACCTCCTCAGCCCTCCCCGGACCGAGCCTTTGATTTATTTGCGATGTCCGCCTTCTCGCGCATCGCGCTGGCCTTATTCTTCATCATCGCTGGCACCGCTCACTTCATCGCGCCGGCACCCTACCTCGCGATCGTCCCCCCCTTTCTTCCATGGCCCGCAACCCTGGTTGGGTTGAGCGGGATCGCGGAAATCCTCGGCGGCCTCGGAATAGTTTTTCGATTCACCCGTCGCGCCGCCGGCTGGTGGCTAATCGCATTACTGGTCGCCGTCTTCCCCGCCAACATTTATGCGATCTCCACCGGTATGATAATGGGCGGACATCCTCTACCGGCCTGGGTGCTCTGGGCCCGGCTCCCCTTTCAACTTCTTTTCATCGCCTGGGTCTACCTCGCTTGTTTATGCCGACCTCTCCCCGCCGCGTCGCAGGTTTAGTCTTGGCGGGCCTTCCCGCCTTTTCTGCTTCCTACTTCCGACTTTGTCAGGCCAATCGCCCCACGCAGAACATCTTTTCGAAATGCGGAGACCACTGGATCGACCAGTTCAACTCCGCATAGCTCTCGTCGCCTTTGCGGCAGCGCGCTCTGAACGTTTCCGCTGTCATCCCGGACTTCGCGACGGCGAAAGCCTTCTCGATCCGCGATTTTTCATCCTCGGAATGCAACTGCACAAAGCTACGCCCCAGTAACCGGCGCGACGACAGCGAAAGAATTTCATCGCAAGCCGCGTTCACAGTCAGGAGCTCGGCCTGCGAATTCAGCGTGCAGATCAGCTCCCGGGCGTGGTCGAGAATTAACTGGGTTTGCTGAAGCGATTCTTCCAGCTCCCACCTTTTCTCCAGAAGCTCTCCCTGAAGCGCGTTTCGTTGCGCGTCGACCTTGCCCACCGTCCAGACCGTCCAACGGACGACCACGAGGAAGAGTAAGCAGAGCGCGACCGCGAAAACGGCCGTTCCGAACGGACCTTCGTATAATCCGCGGCGTTCTCCCGCCACCCGCAGCCATCCCAGAAAAAGCGTTAACCCGAGCACGGCGGGGAAAAGGCGGCGCGCCACAACCCCCTGAGCGTCAGGCGATGCAAAAAGTTGCCCCCACGGTGTCGCTTCCCTGGCAAAGAACAGCCCCAGAGCCAGCGCCAGGCAGGTCACCGCGGTATGGAGTGCCATGGGGATAAAAGAGGCCACGCCTTCGAACGACTGCACCCCATAAGCGTATCCAAGGATCGAGACGAGCGCGCCGACTCCGGCCAGCAACGCGAACGCCTGGCTGAAAGAAAAGCGTTTCACCGGCAAATCGAGCGACAGCATGGAAAGCGCAATGAGTGCAAAACAGGCTGCCGTATTGGGCGCCATCCAACTCGGAAGCGCTCCGTTGCCCGCATCCAATTTTGCCGCGAACAGCCATTGGTCCACCCTGATCGGCCACCCGAGGCTGAGTTCTACGAGCTTCGCGCTGGCGATCACCAGGATGAGCACCGCGCCTATTCTGCGCACCCAAAGGACCGCGTTAGATGGCGTGCGTGAGAGTGAAAGGCCGAGAACAGAGCCCGCCACAATAAACAGGCATGCCGTCATGGGGTTCATGGCCACAAACCCGGACCGTATGCGCTTCAGACTCTCGATCTCGAAATACCAGCCAGCCAGGACCAGCAGACCCATGACGATTGGTAACGCGCTGCCGAGAGGAGGAAAAGCCGCCCATGGAGCAGATAACCGAAGTGTTTCTGCCCTCAGCGCCCGATTGGGTGCCCGAGTCATAGGCACCTTTCCGCCATTTCCCCAGCATAAACAACAGGAACCAGTGCTTTGTGTCTCAGTGGCATTCGACGTTCGGCATTCGCGTTCGGCGTTCGTGCCGCACAGCCTTTGGCTAGCGTTCAGCGTCGCGAGAGCCGCGGAAATTGAGTTTCGGCACCACAATCACAACTGTCCGCCGTTCCCGCCCGCGCCGAAATCAGAAAACGTCCGGTCGCCCGCCTTCAGGTCGGGATATGCCTGCCATATCCGTTCTCGTGCTCGGCGCCAAACGTGGGCTCGAAAGGCGGCGCGATTGATGCGCCGAAAACATCTATCAGCTCGATTTGCCGCCCAAAAGCTCCCGCGCAAGGAGGACAGATAGATACAGGCCAGCCACCAGGCACACAGTGAAGAGGACTAAAATGAGCGCCGTGATCGCAAGGACGAAAACGGTATCGGTTTTTGTAGAGACCCTTGCGGTATCGCCGCGCGACGGCATGTGCGTTTTTAGCAACACATAGTTGCGGTGGCTGGGTCGGAACCAAAAGGCGAACACCTCGCCGACGCCGGGGATGATGCCGATCAGAGCGTTAATCAAGATGTTGAAGGCCATTCGCGTGATCACCACTTTCGGAACACGATTACGCGCGGCGACGAATAGCGTGATTGCGGAGACGACGGCGGCAGAGGCATCGCCGATTGCAGGAATCAGGTCGAGCACCGGATTGAGACCGAATCGCCGGCTCGTTCCCGGCACTGGAAACAAATCGTCCATGAACAAAGCGATGATGCGAGGCACCGCTTGCGCGGCTTTCTCGGTCTTCGATTCCTCCGGAAGTAATTCGAAATCGATTAGCTTTGGTTCGGGTTTCGTGGTCGTTACCGATCCTCCGAGAATCGAGTTTGTGCAAAATGGCTGGCTTGATGAACGCCCAGCCTCCTTTTTTCTTTCAGTCCCATTTTTCCGGCTTTTATTCGCGGCGCCGATCTAAACTCGTCGCCGATCGCCGCCGATTCATCCGGATTAGACTAAAGAATTCCTTGCGAGTTGCATAATTTCTCCGGGCCCAGCCTTCGCCAAGGCGCGGCTTGGCAGGCCGGCTTTCTTTTCTTCAATTCGAAGTTGGACGTTCGGCGTTGGACGTTAGACGTTTCCCCATCCCGTGAAATCTTTTCTCCTAAGCCTCCTGTTCGCTCCCACCCTCCTCGCCGATGGCCTGACCGACTTGCGCGCCACACTCCAAAAACTCCAGAGCGACCAGACCCTTCGCGCCCGAGTGGAAATCAAGAGCCACCATTCCGGCGGCGAGAGCAACAAACAAAGACAATTCGGAGGTGACTCCCTGGTGACCGTTGAGAGCGGTACTGACGGGCTAAAATTGACCTGGTCCGCCGACGAGGTCCGCCAGTCGCGCAAAGCCGCCTGGGCGGAGGTCGCTAATCCCGATGCGCCTAAATCCGATCTCGGCACGTTGAAAGCGCTCGACGCCGCTCAGGCGCTCAACCTCCTCGACGCCGCCGACTCCTTGCGCCGCGCCCTGGAGCGCGCCGTCCTGCTCGAAGACAAATCCGATACTCACAAAGGAAAACCCTCCCGGCTCCTCGTCCTTCGCATCGATCTCGGCCTGGACGAAGAAGGGCGCAAAGCGCTGAAAAGCTCGGACGC